>DASXLB010000032.1 GCA_036496585.1 Vicinamibacterales bacterium | reverse complement strand
CCCTCGGTGGACACCTTAGAACCGGCCATCGATCGACAGTTCAAATCCGGCCACCACGCGGTCGCGTCCGAGACTGGGTGAGTTCTATCTCACGCCCTCCTCGGGACGCAAGTCGGTGTGGAGCTTGGTGCGCCAGCTCCGGGGCCCGCATTTGAGGACGTGGGCGTGATGAAGCAAGCGATCGAGCAGCGCGGTCACGGCGGCGGTGTCGCCGAGGAGCTTGCCCCAGTCGTCCACGGGGCGGTTGGAGGTGAGAAGCGTGGCCGTGCGTTCGTAGCGGCGCATGATCACCTCCAGCAGATCTTCGGCCGCCGTGTGCGGAAGCTTCCGCATCCCGAGGTCATCGACGATGAGGAGCGGCACAGCGGTGAGCTCGGCGAGATAGGCCTTGCGGGTCCCGGCGAGCGTCGCCTCAGCGATCTCTTCCATCAGCGTGTGGGCCTCGCGATAGACGACACAGTAGCCCTGCTGAATCGCCGCGCGGCCGATCGCCTGGGCGAGATGGCTCTTCCCCGTGCCGGGCGGGCCCAAGAAGAGCGCGTCCTCGCGCTGCCCGACGAAGCGGGCGGTCGCGAGGTCGTGGATCAGCGCTCGGTTCATCTTCTTGTTGAAATCAAAATCAAAACTGTCGAGGGAGCGGTCGGGATCACGAAAGCGGGCCTGCTTGTGCCGGCGTTCAAACAACCGGTCTTGTCGACGCACCAGTTCGTCGGCGACGAGGGCGGAGACGAGGTCGATAGGAGTCAGCTTCTCGCTCTGCGCTTGACGCAGGCGGGTTTCGAGGACCGCGGCCATGCCGGACAGCCGCAGCTTGCGAAGCGCGTGATCGAGTTCGACGAGGTTCATGTCGGATCTCCTGTGGTGCGATCAATGAGATCGCGATAGAGCGTGAGTTGACGGATGAGCGGATCGACTTGCCGGAGCGTGAGCGGGACGGCGGGGCGCCGTTCGAGATAGCGGCGCAGAAAGCGATACGTGGGCACGCCGAGGTCGAGCGCGGCTTTCGCCGCGTCCTCCACCACCGCGGGTCCATATTTCTTGGCGAGCGCGACGACGCCGAGCACGCGGCGCACGCCGACGGCGCCATCGTGCTGATAGATGGTGTCGCACACCGCGCCGATCGAGGGTCCCGCGGTCTTCGCGCCCGCGAGCAGGGCGAGGGTGCTGCGCGGCGTGCGCGTGGACCGATCCTCGTCATGGATGCGATGCCACCCGCGCGGCGCGCGGAGATGCTCTCGGAGCAGTTGCCCGGTGGGCGTGAGCAAGCGGACCTGGTGGTCGTTCCACTGCACCTGCACGCGCTGGCCGATCCAGCCCGGCGGCGCGCCGTAATAGGCGGCGTCCACTTCGACACAGCCATCGAGATGCACCGTGCGCGTACCGTAGCGGTAGTAGCGAAACGGCTCGAGCGGCAGGGCCCCGAGGGCCGGCTGCTCCTCGGCAAACATCACGGCGACCTGCCGCTTCGTCGTGCCGTGGATGCGGGTGTCGGCCCAGCGCGCTTCCCAGCGATCCAGATACGCTTGCGCGGCCGCGAGGCTCTCAAACCGCAGCCCTTTGAGCGGTGTCTTCTGCGCGTGCCCCACGCCCGCTTCGACTTTGCCTTTGCGATCGGGATCGCCGACCCGACACGGCAGCGCGACGACGCCGTAATGCGCCAGGACATCGCGATAGAGCGGATTGAGCGCCGGGTCGTAGATGTCGGGCGTCACCACGCCCTCCCGGAGATTGTCGAGCACGATGACCCGCACGGTGCCACCGAGCCGGCGAAAGGCCTGCTCGTGCAGCTCCGCCCAGGTCTGGGCACTCGAGCGCCACACCAGCAGCCGGATCGACTTGCGAGAGTAGCCGAGCGTCAGGACAAAGAGCCGGGTGCGACGATACTTGCCCGTCGCCGGGTCTCGGACCATCGGCCCTTCGCCGTAGTCCACTTGCCCCTCGTCGCCCGGGGCCGTGGTGATGACGACGCGCGCCTCGACCGGAGACCGGCCGCGCAAGGCCCGCACGAATCGGCGGACACTGGCGTACCGACCGTCGAAGCCGTGATCGTCGATGAGATCCTGCCAGATCGCCATGGCATTGCGGCCACGGCCCAGGGCGTCGGCAATCCACTCGCGATACGGCTCACACGCGCTCGCACTCGGCGCGCGCCCAGGTGCCTCGGCCGACGCGGGGTCGGTGGACACCGCCCGCGTGGTGGCCGGATTTGACGGCGGAGGGTCGGTGGACACCGGCGGCGTGGTGGCCGGTTTTGGCGGCCAGGCCCGCGGCCGGCCACCGCGCCCACGGACCGCGACGCCCGCCGCCTTGAGATAGCCGCTCGCGGTTTCGCGACGGACCGCCGTTTCGGCTTCGATGCGCCGCAGCGACCAGCCCAGTCGCCCCAGCGCGATGACTTGCTGTTTCTTGTCGTCACTCAAGACGTTGCCCATCTCGACGAAGGACCATGCGGGTCCCGTCGTCGTCAACGTCTCGGTGCGCTACGCGTGGTGGCCGGTTTTCAGGTGTCCATCAATGGCCGGATTTGGGTGTCCACCGAGGCTCGCTCTTGCGGCATGCTGATATTGACGTGCACGCCGCTCCGCTCGGAGAACCCCAGGACGAACAACTTCGCGGCCGCAGTGAATCCGAGCTCGTCGAGGATCGGCGGATGGAGCAGATGGGATATCGTGCGGGTCTCGCTCCAGCATTTTGTCAGCGTCTCTACGACCTCTGAGAGCGCGTCGCTCTGTCCCGGAGGCGCGGATTTCAATGCCGTATCGGCGGCCAGTTTTGCGAGCGCCAGCTGCTGCCCAATGCTGTCGTGCAGGTCTCGAGCAATCCGTCGGCGCTCGCGGTCTGGGTGACAGACATCACGTACATTCGGACGTGGCAAGGGTGGCTTTACCTGGCGGTCGTGATGGATCTGTTCTCGCGCAAGATCGTAGGGTGGTCTACGGCGCCCTCGATCGATCGTGAGCTGGCACTCGACGCGGTACTGATGGCGGTGCGCCGACGGCGACCGCGTGGCACGGTGATTCACTCGGACCAAGGCAGCCAATACGGCAGCGACGCGTGGCGGCGCTTCTGCCGCGCCAATCATCTCGAACCCAGCATGAGCCGAAAGGGTAACTGCTGGGACAACGCGGTGGCGGAGTCGTTCTTTAGCAGCCTGAAGAAGGAACGGATCAAGAAGCAGATCTACAAGAACCGCGCGCTGGCCCTGGCCGATGTCACCGACTACATCGATGCGTTCTACAATCCGTCACGTCGCCATAGTCATCTCGACGGTCTGAGTCCCGAGCAGTTCGAAGCCGCTCACAACGGGCGGAAGAAGAGTCTCCACTAAATCCTGGGAACTCCAAACCGCGTAGCTGAGGCCGTAAGAATCAGACGCCATCACGAGCGCGTTGATTCTCTTGCTGGTCGACTGGTCGGCGCGTACGACGCCGCGATCGCAGGCCACGCAACCATCACCGGCATCGCTCCAGCGATCAACCTGCCCGACAGCTACTCGTTCGACGAATCGTTTTTCACCCAGGATCTGCGCCTGACACGCGCGTTCCAGATCCAGAGGCAGGTGCGGCTGCTGTTCTTCGCCGAAGCGTTCAATCTGCTCAACACCGCGAACCTGGTTCAGTACAGCGAAAACCTCAGAAATCCTGCGACCTTTGGTCAGCCGGGCGCGCGATTCAGCCAGGTATTCGGATCCGGTGGACCGCGAGCATTCCAGCTCGGCATTTCACTGCGGTTCTGAACGCTTCTTCCACACGGGCCGTCTGGCCGGGTCGTGCGGCAGAACTCACCTGGATGTGAGACAGGAATTGTCAGAGGCCCTGATCGATTAGATCAGACACAGAGTGTCGTCGAGTTGCTAGCTAGGGAGCTTCAGGGGTTCGCGGTGTTCGAGCGTCCACGGGATGCCGGCCGACCCGAGCGTCTCGGCGAGATCGGCAAACCATCGGTCAGCGGCACGCCCTGAGGCGCTCGCTCGAAAAACTCAAAAGCCGACCATTCAGCTGGGCAGACACCTTCGGCTAATCGAGCCCAGAGGAACGGGGAGCCGCCGGGAACACTTAGA
>DASXLB010000031.1 GCA_036496585.1 Vicinamibacterales bacterium | reverse complement strand
TGGTTGCGGGGGCAGGATTTGAACCTGCGACCTTTGGGTTATGAGCCCAACGAGCTACCGGGCTGCTCCACCCCGCGTCAGAGAAGTTCTCATACTAACACCCCAACCACGCACGGTCAACTACCGGCGTCCGGTCGTTGCGCGCGTCTCCTGCTGCAGCGTCTGCACGAACGCCCGAGCTGGCGGCGGAGCCACCACGTCGGCCTTCGCCAGCACATCCCTGGGAGTCATGGTCGTGCCGTACGCGTTCTGATTCGCGCTCTTGTCGGGACGAAGCACGCCGCCCGAGATGTCGATCCCCGCATACGCGCCCTGCGTTCGCGAATACGCCAGGATGCCGGCGTGCAACTGCGCGTCGGTACTGGCCGACGCCATGCGGCCCACGGGACCGGCCGCGACCGCGGCGTCACCGCCGAGGTTGACCTTGTCCTGCAGCATCTTCTCGATGCCACCCTTGTTCATGACGAGCAGCACCAGATCCACCTGCTCCCCACCGATCTGGAAGCCCATGCTGCCCTTTTCGATTTCGACGAAGACCGGCGCGCTCCAGCCGGCTCCGCTGTGACAGCTGAGCACGCCCTTACCGAACTCCCCACCCACCATGAACGCCGCTTTCTTCAGGTTGGGAATCACCGCGACACACTCGGCGCGGCTCCAGAGCCCATCAGGAATGCCCTTGTCAGGCTCGGCGCGAAGCTCGCGCACCACCGACGAAGCCTCTTCGAGCCGCTTGGTCTCGGAAGACGACAGATCCGCCGCCCCCACAATCGCCGACAGAAGTAATACCGACGTAGAAACCGCTATGACGTGCCTCATCCCACTGACCTCCTCTTTCATGCCGAGAGTGGCAGTTGCAGGATCCGGGCCGGTCAGAACGGATCGAAGCACCCGTCGAAGGCATACAAGAGGTTGCGTACCTGGCGTCCGTCTGAGCCGGCGACGATGGGGCCGCCCAGCGCTTCCGCCGTGCCGCCCAGCGCGGCGGCGTAACAGGCATTCGCGCCGACCGAGAGATCGTAGGTATCACGCAGCGTCACCCCGTTGGGGCCCGACCAGACGACGGTGCACACCCACTCCCCCGCGCCGCGGCGCTCGCCCGCCGCGCGATAGCAGCTCGCGGCGACCCGCAGCGAGCGAACCGGCATCTCGGTCAGGCCCATGCGCGCCAGCTGAGCGTGCACGAGGTTGGCGAACGTGCCGGCGACCGCCGCTTCGACACGCGCTTCCGTCACGTCACTCCCGCCGCAGCCGGCGAGCAGCAGTGTGCCGAACATGAACGGGAGATGCCACCGCGCGCGCGCCGTCACGTGATGTCCCGCCCAAGAAAGAGGCGGCGTCCCCATGCGATCAGCACGCCGGCACATCCGAGGTTCACCACCGCACCCCAGACGAGCGGGCGATAGAACGCCGGCTGCGCCAGCAGGCCGTGCCAGCCTTCGAGCGCGGTGACGGGCAGCAGCAGCCGCCAGCGCGCCGGCACGTCGACGAGCGCCGCCAGCTGCAGCACCAGCGCCGCGAAGATCGGCACCCCGACACCGGCCACGCTGCTGCGCGTCGCGATCGACGTCACGAGCGCCGCCGCGGTAATCGCAAGACACGGGGGCACCACCGAGGCCCACGCCAACGCGATGCGGGCGGCCGCCGCCGCCGGCGCGAGCTCCGCGCCAGACAGGTCGATCAGTGGCTGCGTCCCCGTCCACACGGCGCCCGCCAACCCCGCACTGACCGCGAGCACCAGCAGCGCACAGGTCAGGAATCCGCAGGCCACGAGCGTCTTCGCCGCGAACACCTCCGAGCGGCTTCGCGATCGGGTCAGCGTGACGGCCCACGCGCGATGGCGATCCTCCGACGCGAACAGGTCGCCGCCGGCGACGGCCGCAATCACCGGCAGCCCCCACGTTCCGGCAAAGCCAAGCACGACGAGCGGGATCGCCAGACCGGAGTCGAACACGAGGCGTCCAAAGAGGGTGTCGGAGGGAACTGCGCCCTGACCCGCCAGCGCGATCACGAACACGATCGGCGCGACGGCGCAGACGATCAACACGCCGCGATACAGCCACTGCGCCAGCGCCTTTCGGCATTCGACGACGATCGCAGCCGCCAGCGCGCGGGGCGCCGTCACGAGGCAGCCCCGGGACCTGTCAAATGCAGAAACACCGTCTCGAGCGATCGCTCGCGAGGCCGCAGCCGCCGTACCGCGATGCCCGCCTGTCCGAGGGCGACGACGTAGCGATCGATCGCATCGGGCGCGCCGGCGATCAGGAAGCCCGCGTCGCGATCGACGCCGGCTGGATCAACGCGTACCGCCGCATGGTGCTCCGCGATCGCGATCGCCGCAGCATCGTCACTCGTCTCGATCGCGTGCATCTCGGGACCGGCCAGCGCGCGCAGACGGTCGACGTCCCCACTGAAGACGACGGTGCCGTCGCGGAGAACCGTGGCCGACGAACAGAGCGTCTCGACCTCGACCAGATTGTGACTGCTGAGCAGAACGGTCGTGCCGGCGTCCGCGAGCGCCCGGATGAGCGCCCGTACCTCGCGCGCGCCGGCCGGATCGAGCGCGCTCGACGGCTCGTCGAGCAGCAGGAGGCGCGGCGCACGCAGCAGCGCCGCCGCGAAGGCGAGGCGCTGCCGCATCCCCGCCGAATAGCCGGCCACCTTGCGATCGGCCGTGCGGGCCAGACCGACGCGCGCGATCGCTTCGTCGACCGCCGCATCCGTCATCGAAATATCATCCATCTGCGCCGCAAGGATGAGATTGCGGCGCCCTGTCAAATACGGATAGAAGCCGGCCCCCTCGAGCACCGCCGCAACCCCCCTCGAGAGGCGCGATGGACGGAGCGGCAGATCTCGATCGAGAACGCGGATGTGACCCGCGTCGCGGATCACGAGTCCAAGCAGTATGCGCAGGAAGGTGGTCTTGCCCGCGCCATTCGCCCCGAGCAGGCCGTGAACCTCTCCCTCGTGGGCGGTCACACCAACGTCACGAAGGGCACTTACTTCCCCGAAGTACTTGGTGATCCCGCTCGCCTGCACCACGACCGTGGCAGCGGCATTGCACATGAGCCCGCAACCACGTTACCACGCGGCTGGACGCGCCTCATGGCGTCCATGCTGTGGAGAGAGCGATGAAGTCGTCAGTCATTCGCACGCTGGGCGCCATTCCCATTGTCCTCGCGGGGCTCGCGGCGCTCGTGATCGTGGCGAGGCCGTTGGCGTCGACCGGAAAACCGGACAAGGCCTTGTCCGCCCCGCAGGACACCCGCGTCATCCCGGTGGTCGCGCCCTCCCCCGAGCAGCTCGCGGCGCTTCGCTCCAAGATCCAGCACGTCGTCTTCATCGTCAAAGAGAACCGCTCCTTCGATAATTACTTTGGTACCTTCCCCGGCGCCGAGGGCGCGTCGTCGGCCGTGATCTCGACTGGCGATGAAGTCACGCTCGGGCGGACGCCCGACGTCATGCCGCGCGATCTCGGGCACGAATGGGAGGACACGCACCTGGCGATAGACGACGGAAAGATGGATCGCTTCGATCTGGTGAGCGGCGGTAGCGTCGACGGCGACATGCTGAGCATGTCGCAATATCTCGACGCCGACATTCCCAACTACTGGAACTATGCAGAGCACTTCGTGCTGGCCGATCACATGTTCGCCTCGCTGGCAGGGCCGAGTTTTCCCAACCATCTGTACACCGTGGCCGCCACGTCCGGCGGCGTGTTCACCAATCCCGCCGCGCTGGCGTGGGGATGCGATGCGCCGGCCAGCGCCTCGGTCGGCGTGATGGACACGACGGGCGGCACGACCCGCGCGTATCCGTGCTTCGAGTACACGACCATGGCCGACCGACTCGAAGCGGCGGGCGTGTCGTGGCGCTACTACGCACCGCAGCGCGGCCAGCTCGGGTACCTGTGGTCGGCGCTGGACGCGATCGGCCACATCCGCAACAGCCCGCTGTGGACGAGCCGCGTGATGGGCGACGACCAGTTCATGGCCGATGCGTCGAATGGCAACCTGCCGGCGGTCAGCTGGGTCGTCCCCGATTTCGCGGTCAGCGATCACCCGAGCCGGCCCGGGTTCGGCAACGCGAGCGTCTGCACCGGCGAGAACTGGACGGTGAGCCACATCAACGCCATCATGCAGGGCGGCAACTGGCCGTCGACGATCATCGTGCTGGTGTGGGATGATTTCGGCGGGTTTTACGATCATGTGCCGCCGCCAACCGTCGACACCTATGGACTCGGCCCGCGCGTGCCCATGATGGTGATGTCGCCGTACGCGAAGGAAGGCACGATTTCGCACACCAACTACGAGGTCGCTTCGGTGCTCCAGTTGATTGAAAACCGCTTCAAGCTGAAGGCACTGACCCAGCGCGATGTCGAGGCCAACAGCGTCCTCGGCATGTTCGATTTCTCCCAGACGCCGGCGCCCCCCTACGTGCTGCCGCTCCGCGATTGCGGCGCCTGACGCATGATGCTTCGCCGGATCTCGTCCTCGGCCGCCGTTTCGCTGGCGCTGGCGTGCGGGTCGCCCGCCCTCGCGCAGGACACGCCCGCGCGCGTCGCCATCGACGTCGGCGTCTCCACGCAGACCTCGTCGACGACGTTCGCGCAGACGGTGAGCTTTGAGGCGTATGCCGAAACCGGCACGCTGACGACGTCGTACTCAATCGCGCAGCGTGCGCGCCTCGAAGGCGGCGGCGTCGTCCGCCTGTGGCGGGGTTTCGGGATCGGCGTCGCCGCCACGTCGATGAGCGGCACGGATCCGGCGCAGATTGCCGGCGAGATTCCGCATCCGATCAACGCCAATCAGCCGCGGGCCCTTACCGGTACCGCCGGTGCGTTCCACAGCGAATCCGCCGTCCACCTTCAGGCCACGTACTGGTTCCCGGCGACGCCCCGGATCGACGTGATCGTCGGCGGCGGGCCGACGTTCATGCGCGCGGAACAGGACTTCGTGTCGGACGTCAGCTATTCGCAGACCTTCCCATACGACACCGTGACGTTCCAGAGCGCGACGCTGACGCGCGAAAACAAGCGGGCGACGGGATTCAACGCTGGTGCCCGGGTCGGGGTGCGGCTCGTCGATCACGTGGGCGTGTCGGGCCTGGTGCGTTACTCGCGCGCGACCGTGAACTTCCCCGACACTGGGGCCTCGGCGGTGCGGCTCGGCGGCCTCGAAATCGGCGGCGGTCTACATCTTACGTTTTAGTAATGATTTAGCGCGAAATACTTGAGCCGGCGGCGCGAGTACCGGGTATCCTGTACCCGTCTCCATGCTCAATTCAAGCATCGTGCGTCCGCTTACCGCGGCGGGCATTGCCCTCTGTGTGTCGATTGCCGGAATTGCGCGCGCCCACGGCGCGACGCCGCAGCAGCACATTCCGGTCTTTCCCGGCGGCGCTCGGAATTCAGACGATGCGCGCCTCGCGGCGTTCCGCTCACACATCCAGCACATCGTCTTCCTCATCAAGGAAAACCGTTCGTTCGACATGTATTTCGGCGCCTTCCCCGGCGCCGACGGCGCCGCAACCGCGATGATCTCGACGGGCGAGCGGGTGCCGCTGCGCCGCGCGCTCGATCGCATGCCGCGCGACGTCGGCCACGACTGGGAAGACGCGCGTACGGCGATGCACGGCGGCGCGATGGACCGCTTCGACATGATCCGCGGCAACCAGCGCAACGACATGCTCAGCCTGACGCAGTTCCTCCGCGCCGACATCCCCAACTACTGGAGCTACGCCGAGCATTTTGCGCTCGCCGATCGCATGTTCTCGTCGCTCGCGGGTCCGAGCTTTCCGAACCATCTCTACACCATCGCTGCCCAGTCGGCGGGCGCGCTCAACAATCCGAACTCGTTCGCGTGGGGCTGCGACGCAGAGGCGGGCACGGGCGTCGACGTGATGAGCGCCACCGGCGCGTTGTCGCGCCAGTTTCCCTGCTTCGAGATGACGACGGTCGCCGATCGTCTCGAGGCCGCCGGCGTGTCGTGGCGCTACTACGCGCCGCAAGCAGGCGAGCACGGGTACATCTGGTCGTCACTCGACGCCATCCGGCATATCCGCACCGGACCGCTCTGGACCTCACGCGTGCTTCCGCACGGCCGTTTCGTCCAGGACGCGGCCGCTGGTGCGCTGCCGGCGGTCAGCTGGCTTGTGCCCGATTTCGACGTCAGCGAGCACCCGACAGTCGATGCGTTCGCCGGCACCACGCTCAGCGTCTCAGCCTGCGCTGGCGAGAACTGGACGGTGCGGCAGATCAACGCGATCATGCAGAGCCCGGCGTGGGCGTCGACCGCGATCGTCCTCGCGTGGGACGATTTCGGCGGCTTCTACGATCACGTGCCGCCGCCCGGAGTCGACGCCCTCGGCCTCGGCCCACGCGTCCCGCTCATCATGATCTCGCCGTATGCGCGCGAAGGGGTCGTCTCCCACACCAGCTACGAGTTCGCTTCAGTGCTGCAGCTCATCGAGAACCGCTACGACCTGAAAGGGCTGTCGAAGCGCGACGTCGAAGCGAACAGCATGCTCGACATGTTTGATTTCAATCAGCCGCCGGCGCCGCCGCTCGTGCTGCCGCAGCGGACGTGTTCGTAGCGTGGCACGCCCGCTCGACATCCAACGCGACGCCGTCGTCCTCCGTGATCACCGCGATTGAGCCAAGGCGCGCGGCGCCGTGAGCGACATCCCCGCGCGTGACGGCGTTCTGTAGCATCTCCTGACCGGAACGGTTCTCGATGCGGCATCGGCCTTCGCCGCGGCGCGACGAGGACGACGATCGCGGGCGGTGCAGTTCCGGCAGGGGGTGACATATGATGCCCCCGTCGTGTTTCGCTACTGTTACCAAGGGAGGCCGCGATGAACCGTCGCGATGCGCTCGGGACGATGTCGCTGGGCGGAGCATCCATTCTGGCGGGCGTGCACCCGATGTACGCGCAGGCGGCCACCGGCGCGGCGCCGGTCAGGATCCGCGACATCAAGGCGATCCTCACCGCCCCGAACCGCATCCGGCTGGTCGTGGTGAAGATCGAGACGACCGAGCCTGGGCTGGTCGGCTGGGGGTGCGCCACCTTCACCCAGCGCGCGCTGGTCGTGCGGACGGCCATCGACGAGTTCCTGCGTCCCTTTCTGATCGGACGCAACGTGGACGAGATCGAAGACATCTGGCAATCGAGCTACGTGAGCTCGTACTGGCGCAACGGCCCCGTCCTTTTCAATGCGATGAGCGGCGTCGACATCGCGTTGTGGGACATCAAGGCGAAGCGCGCCGGCATGCCGCTCTATCAGCTGCTCGGCGGCAAAGTGCGGCTCGGGGCGGACTGCTACTTTCACGCCAGCGGCAACTCGCTCACCGAAGTGGAAGACAGCGCGCGCCGCGCGATGGAGCAGGGATTCCGTCACGTCCGCGTCCAGATCTCGACCCCGGGGCTGGCCGGCTACGGCGCCAACGGCACGCGCGCGACGCCGACCGCTCCCGGCGAGGCGGTCGGCCCGACCAACCCCGGCGCGGTCTGGGAGTCGGCACCGTACGTGCGGCTCGTCCCCAAGCTGTTCGAGCACCTGCGGACGAAGCTGGGCGACGAGGTGGAACTGCTGCACGACGTCCACGAGCGAGTCACGCTGAATCAGGCGATCAACCTGTGCAAGGCGCTCGAGCCGTACCATCCCTTCTTCGTCGAGGATCCCTTCCCTCCCGAGGAGAACGATCATTTCCGCCTGCTGCGCCAGCAGACGTGCGTGCCGCTCGCCATGGGCGAGCTGTTCAACAACCAGCATGAGTACGTCCCGCTGATCAAGGATCGCCTGATCGATTTCATCCGTATCCACATCTCGCAGATCGGCGGCCTGAGCCCGGCCCGCAAGGTCGCGGCGTTCTGCGAGTACTTCGGCGTGCGCACGGCCTGGCACGGCCCCGGCGACGCGTCGCCGATCGCCCACGCCGCGCAGCTCGCGCTCGAGCTCGCCAGCTACAACTTCGGCGTCCACGAGGGGAGCGGCTTCCCTGCCGACACCCAAGCAGTGTTCGTCGGCTGTCCTGAGGTGCGGAACGGCTACATGCTGGCGCGGGAAGTCCCCGGACACGGCATCGAGGTCGACGAGCAGGCGGCGGCACGTTTTCCAGTCACCGACGCGCCGCCCAACTTCGACTACACGTGGGGCACGACGCGACGGCGCGACGGCACCGTCATTCGCCCGTGAGATCCGAAGCTCACTGGTGGTCCGCCTCCCCCGCCAGCGGCGTGAGATAGCGCGACCGTGACCGTTCCGACCCGCGCGCGCTACCGCGTCGTGGCGCTCGCCACGGCGCTGGCGATGATCACGCACCTCGACCGCGCCTGCATCGCGACGCTGGCGCCAAGCATCTCGCACGATCTCGCCCTGAGCACGGTGCAGATGGGATACGTCTTCACCGTGTTCCAACTCGCCTACGCGATGTTCGAGATCCCGACCGCGTGGTGGGCCGACCGGCGCGGCACGCGATCGGTGCTCTCCCGCATCGTGCTCTGGTGGTCCTGCTTGACCGCCGCGACTGGCGCCGCGTTCAGCTATCCGGCGATGCTGGCGGTGCGCTTTCTGTTCGGCGTCGGCGAGGCCGGCGCGTGGCCGTGCGCCGCGCGCACATTCTCACGGTGGATTCCGGCCCGCGAACGCGGCACCGTGCAAGGCGTGTTCTTCGCCGGCGCGCACCTGGTCGGGGGTTTGACGCCCGCGCTGGTGCTGTGGCTTCTGCGGTTTCTGTCGTGGCGGCAGATCTTTTTCGCATTCGGCGGGATCGGCATTGTCTGGGTGGCGTGCTGGTTCACCTGGTTCCGCGACGATCCGTCGCTGCACCCGGCTGTCAACGCCGCTGAACTGCAGACCATCGTGGAGGAGCGGCTGCCCGAAACGCCGCATGCCGGCGGCGCGGCCTACTGGCGGCGGCTGGCCGGGAGCCGCAACATGATCGCGCTCTGCATCATGTACATCCCTAACTGCATGATTTTCTATTTCTGCATCACGTGGCTGCCGACGTATCTCAAGCAGCGCCACGGATTCGACGCGGCCAGCCTCGGCGTGTTCGCCGGTCTGCCGCTGCTGGTCAGCATGCCGGGCGACCTGCTGGGAGGAGTCGCGACCGATCGGTTGGCTGCACGCTTCGGCCTCCGTGTCGGCCGTGCGGGACTCGGCGCCGTCGCCTATGCGGGCGCCGGACTGGCGCTCTTCGGCGCGGCCGCGACCGACGCGCCAGTGCTGGCGGCCTCGCTTATCGCCGTCGCCACCGGCCTGACCATGTTCACCCTCGGCGCGGCATGGGGCACGGTCATCGAAGTCGGCCGCAACCATGTGAGCGTCGTCGGAGCCGCGATGAATTCCGCCGGCAACATGGCGGCGATGCTCAATCCGCTGATCGTGGCGTATTCGGTGCAGTGGTTCGGGAGCTGGAACCTGCCGCTGTACCTGATGGGCGGCCTTTTCCTCGCCGGGGCGGTCTGCTGGATGCTGGTCGACCCGACGCGGCCGATCTTCGACGAAACACTCACCGCGTCACCGGCAGCCGCGTGACGCTGTCGCGCGCCTCGGCATACCAGCGCCGCCACGCGTCGAGAATTTCACGCGTGGCACCCTGCCGTTCTTCGAGCGCCAGACGGTCGGCCTCGGCTCGCGCGATCAGCGCACCGGTCTGACGTGCGTCGGCCGCTGTCGCTGAGGCCAGAAACCATGCACTGGTCGCCACCGACACGCCGACGTTGACCATCTCGGAACCGCTCACTTTGTCGGGTCGATCGAGGTTGGTGTGGTAGTAGCGGTCGGTGAAGTGCCAGTTCAGCACCGCCGGAACGCCGGCGTTCTTGAACTCGGTGTGGTCGCTTCCTCCCTCGTAGGGATTCGTTTCGACGACCCAGCCCGTATCCTGGGCGCGGCGGCGGCACACGGCGAGGTGGAGGTCGTTCAGGAGGCTGCCCTTCAGCTCGCCTGGCTTCACGACACTGGCCCCCCACGCGGTATGCGGATCGGACGGCCTCGGCCACACCGCCGAGGGATCGGGCTGCTTCTCGATGAGGAACGTGCCGCCGGTCTTGCTCGTGTCTTCGCCGGTCATGTCGAGCGAAAACATGTACTGCACCCCTCTCGCCTGCTCGGGATGCGCGTTCAGCCAGGCACGACTGCCGCGGTTCTCGTCGCCCCAGATGAAGGTCAGCGTGCGGCCGGGGGGCGGCAGCGCATGCGCGTCGATCGCGCGCTGCAGCCCCGACGCCAGCGCGAGCAGCGTCCCGCACCCGCTCGCGTCGTCGCTGGCGCCCGGCTCCTGGATGTGCGCCACCATCACGATGCGCTCGTCCGGGCGCTCGGTTCCCGGGATTTCCGCGACCACCATGCGGTTCGGGCCGTCGTAGAAGGAGGAACGGATATCGGCCTTCAGGCGGACGGGGCCGGCCGCCAGCCGCTCGCGCATCTTCGCGGCGGCGCGCCAGCTCGCCTTGAACGCGAACGCCTTCGCCGTCTCGTCATAGGGGACGCTGCCCCATTGCAGCACGTCCTGCTGATCGGCGAAGGTGAAGCGGGCTGGATCGTCGGGACGGACATACGCCGCGATCGAAATGGAGATGACGCCGATGGCGCCGCGCTGCTTCACCGCCTGCTGCCAGAGAACGCCGACGGCAGCGTTCCCCAGCACCACCGCTCCCTTGACGTCGGCGCCGGCAAAATCAGCCGGCGTCGCCCCGCCGACGTCGACGAGCGGCGCCTCGACCGGACCGTTCGTCGAAAACGAGTTGATGCAGAGCGCCACACGGTCGCGTTCTTTCGACAGGACGACCTCGCCGCTATCGGCGAACGTGACCGTCGCCTGCTGGTAGTCCCATCCCTTGCCGCGGAGCGGGAATTCCTCGACGCGGACCGCGATGCCGGCGCGCCGCACACGATCGCGCAGGTCGTCAACGGTGGCGTTGAACCCGGGATTGCCGGCGATGCGCCAGTACGGCTCGACGAACTGCACGACCTCGAGAGCCGGCGCGGCCTCGACTCTGTCCTTCAGTGCCAGATAGGCGCGCTCGATGCCAGCCGGCAGCGGCGGCGCCTGCGCCGCGACCGCGCCAGTGAGCAGCGCAGCAACCGCTATCGCGGCGCCGACGTTCACGCCCGATGCGGCTACTCGACGCACGCGATACCCGTGAGATCGAGCAGGACGTCGACGCCGGTGTTCTCGTGCGCAGACAACGGCGCACGGCGCCCCTGGCATTCGGCGCCTTCCGGTGTGAGCGCGCCGAAGTAGTGACGCGAGACCTCGGGCGTGAGGTAGCCGATCTTCTCGCCGCCGGCGAAGACCGCCACGGCGGTCAGGTTGAAGCGGTTGGCCGGCTCGGGCTTGATCGTCGCGCTGAATTTCGACGGCAGGCGCTGGATGCGCTCGAGATAAGCCGGGCCGGCCGCAAGCGGAACGTGCGCTGTCGGATCCATCGACTTCATATTGTACGCGGCCACGACACCGTCGGCCCACTCGCCTTACGCGCGTCTGTCCGGATCGTGGCGCCGCGCCAGCGCCCCCATCCCGATCAGCAGGAGGCCGCCCAGCGCCGAACCCGCCAGCCCCAGCGTGAAGCTGCGCGGTCGAAAGAGAAATTCCACTCGGTGGGTGCCCGGCGCGACGTCGGCGCCGAGAAAATCGTTCTCGACCTGCAATGGCCGGCCTGCGACCCGGTCCACGCTGACCTGCCAGCCCTGATCGAACCGCTCGGTCAGCGCCAGCCTCGCCGGCACGGCGCACGACATCTGCACGACGATACGGCCTGGCTCGTCGACGAGGACCGCCGCGAGACCACCCGCCGACGACTCTCCGACGACACGCGCCCGCGGAAGCGCCCCATCCAGCGGCCTGACCTGCTCGTCGTCGAACAATCTTGCCTGGGCCCCCGCGAGCCACTGGAAAGCGTCGCTGTCGGCGGGAAGCCTCGTTGCAGGGATCAGCCCGAGATACCCGGGCACGACCTGAAAGCCCTTGATCACTGGGAAGTCGGCCCACTTTGTCGAGGCCCACACCCGGAGATTGTCGGGAGCGGCCCGTGGAAGGCCCCGCATCTGCGCGCCGATCGTCTGTGCCGGCCGGTAGTACACGTAGCTGATTCCCCACCAGCCCAGATCGAGCATCGTGATCACGATGAGCGCAGCGGCCGCGCCTCGCGCCCGGCGCGCGGCAAGCACGAACGCGACGGTCACGGCGATGACAATCGCCGTGCCTCTTGCCGCCGGCGCCAGTGCGGACAGGGGAAGTACGACAGGCAGCCCGAGAATCCGCGTGTTGACGAGAATCGTCGTGAGCACGCTGGCGGCGGCCCATGCGCAGAGCGCCAGGCTGCGGCCGGACGACAGCCAGGCGGCTGGCCATTCGCCGTGAACCAGGTCGTCGAACGCCGTGGCGGCGACGATCGCCAGTGAGAACTGGACGAGCACGATATAGCGCGCCGGCGCCCGCAACGACCCGAGCACCGGCAGGTATGTGACGAGCACGTCGAGGCCGCCGTACTGTCCCAGGGCCATGACGAACATCACCGCGGCAAACCCGAGACAGGCAACGACGAGCCTGCGCCGCGCGCCCAGAGCGCGCCCGCGCATGAACAGCCAGAGGGGCGCAATCATCAGGAGCGTGCCCGAATAGACGCCAAGCTCGTGCACCTGCAGGTACTCCGGCGGCGGCGAGAAGGCGCGATGGACGAAAATCCGCGGCGCCCAGAACTGGAACACGTTCCAGGGTGAGAGCGAGTACGTCAGGGCAAACGAACGGTCGATGCCGGAGCGGACAGAGTGGCCGGCCGCGTCGAGCGTCGGCACGAGCTGCGCCGCCCCGACGAGGAGCCCGACGCCGCCGGCGGCGGCGCAGGCGACGATCCTTCCCCATCGCCGCGTCTCGCCGGCGCGCAACAGACCGAAGCCGGCTGCCGCGAGCACGTTCCACCACACGGCCTGCGGAAACCCCAGCAGCAGCTCCGAGCCCACGACAAGCGCGACGCCGGCGAATCCAGCCGCCCAGTCGCGCCGCCGATCGGCGGTGATGAGCACGTCCTCGCACGCGAGCAGCCACGGAATGTGCGCCGTCACGGCGACCAGGTTCAGATGATGGTGGTGCAGGAGCTGAAACCCGCTGAACGCGAAGAGCATCGCGCCGACCAGCGCCGCCGCCGGCCTGACGCCGAGGCGCGCCAGCAGCCAGCGCATGCCGGTGAATGCGAACAGGTAATTGGCGATCAGCTCGAGATTGAACGCCACCTGCAGTGGCAGCAGACCGTAGAGCAGCAGGTGCAGCGGATGCAGCATTCCGACCTGCCCCTCGCCGTGCAGGTAGACGCCGCCGTAGACCGACGGCGTCCACAGCAGCAGGTGTCCGTGGCGCAGGGCGTTGGCGTAGAGAAACCGCAGCGGCAGGTGAAAGTTCTGCAGGTCGTCGAACAGGAAGACCCGGCCGCTGACGAGCGGCCACAGCAGCGGCAGCAGCAGGGCGCCGCTGCAGGCAGCCGCGACCCGGGCCAGGACGCGATCGCGCTGGCCGGCGTCCCCCGGCATCATGCGGGCGCGGCCGGCTTGCGAAACGCGAGGATCAGCTCGCCCCGCAGGATGTACCGCGTCGCCTCGTGCGTATAGCCGCGCCTGGCGAAGTCGTCCAGCAATCCGGCGCGCGTGTAGTGCGAGATGTGCTCGTCGGCGTAGCCACCCGGCGCGAAGAAGCCGTAGAGCTTCTCCGTGTAGACCCATTCCTTGCGGTCGTAGTCGGGCGTCCCCAGCACCAGGCGACCGCCTGGCTTCAGCACGCGGCACAGTTCGTCGATGAACGACGGCTGCATCGGCACGTGCTCGATCACCTGCGAGCAGAGCACGCACGGGAACGTCGAATCGGCGAACGGCAGCGCCGCGCCGCTGCCACGCACCAGCGGAACGCCGAAGCGCCGTGCGAATCGCAGCTTGTTCGGCAGGATGTCGAGCGCCACGCTGCCGCGCGGCAGCGACCCGATGATGTGGCTCGATCCGCAGCCGACGTCGAGCACGGCACCTTCGCCGCCGATCAGCTCGGTAATATGCGCGAAACGCCGCCGCTGCCAGTACCGCTGCAGCGGAATAACGCTGTCGTGCGCGCGAAAGTCGTAGTCGGCCGCGGCGATCGAGTTCCGCAGCTTCCAGAGCCCGAACGCCGTGCGCGCGTAGGCGGTGGTGAGCTTGCGCGGCGCGCCGGGACGGACATCCGGATTGGGGACGTAGACGAGCGGCACCTCCATCACCTTCCAACCCGCGGCATAGGCGCGCACGAGCACTTCCGGAAGGAGGTCGTATCCGTTGGCCTGCAGCGGCAGCGCATTGACGGCGCGCGTATGGTACAGACGCAGCGCGCTCGACACGTCCGAGACGCCGAAGCTCAGCGCCCGCCTGAACGCCGTGGTCAGCAGCCGGCTGCCCACGCGGCGGCCCGCCGTCATCTGCGCGCGGCCTCCGTCGACGTAGCGGGACGCGATGAGGATTTCCGCGTCGTCCCGGCGGGCCCAGAGATCCTGTACGAACGCCAGCGGCGGCGCGGCATCGGGATCGACCGTGATGATGAACCTGCCGCGCGCCTGCTGAAAGGCGCGCCGCAGCGTGGCGCCAATCCCGTCGGCAGCGGTCGGGAGCGCCACGATCTCGGTTTCCGCCGGAATCGCCGCGGCCTGCCGGCGAACCTCGGCCAGAAACGGCTCGGGATGGCGCAGCCGTTCGATCCCGGCGACGATGAGGGTCAGGGCAACCAGATCAGATCTTCGGCAGTGTGACACCGCGCTGCTTCAGGTACTTGCCCTGCTTGTCGGCGTAGGACACCTCGCAGGGTTCGTCTCCCTGGAAGAACAGCACCTGTGCCAGCCCCTCGTTGGCGTAGATCTTCGCCGGCAGCGGCGTCGTGTTGGAGATTTCGAGGGTGACCGTTCCCTCCCACTCGGGCTCGAACGGCGTGACGTTGACGATGATGCCGCAGCGCGCGTAGGTCGACTTGCCGAGGCACACGGTCAGCACGTCGCGGGGGATCCGGAAGTACTCGATCGTCCGCGCCAATGCGAACGAGTTGGGCGGGACGATGCACACGTCGGCCTTGACGTCGACGAACGAGCGCGGGTCGAAATTCTTCGGGTCGATGACCGTGTTGTTGATGTTGGTGAAAATCTTGAACTCGTCGGCGACGCGGATGTCGTACCCATACGACGAGAGGCCGTAGGAGACGACCCCCTGACGAACCTGGCGATCCTCGAACGGCTCGATCATGCCGTGCTCGAGCGCCATCTTGCGGATCCACCTGTCCGACTTGATCCCCGCCATGGCCTATCGCGACAGCTCCATTCCGCGGAAGAAATAGCCGAGCTCGTAGGCCGCGGTTTCCGGTGCGTCGGAACCGTGGGTGGCGTTGGTCTCGATCGACGCGCCGAAATCCTTGCGAAGGGTGCCGGCCTCCGCCTTGGCCGGGTCGGTCGCCCCCATCAGCGCGCGCCACTTCTTGATCGCATCGGGGGTCTCGAGCGCCATCACGACGCACGGACCAGAGGACATGAACCGGGTCAGGCTGGCAAAGAACGGCCGCTCGCGGTGCACGGCATAGAAGCCTTCGGCCTCCGCCTGCGTCAGGTGCACGAGCCGCATGGCACGAATGGTGAATCCAGCCTCTTCGATGCGCCCGATGATGCGTCCCGTGTACTTCGCCGCGACGGCATCGGGCTTTACGATGGCAAATGTGCGTTCCATATCCTGAGGATTATATATGCGAGCGGATGAGCATGAAGGCGCTGTGGAAGGCGACAAGCCGACCGATTGCCCGCAGCAGGGGAACGACAACGCTCAGGCAGCCGCGCACGCCCTCGACGACCAGGGCTTGCCGCAGAACACCGACAAGATCGAGGAGGACGTGATCGGCGCCAACCTGGACGAGACCCAGGGATAGCGCTCGCGGAAGCGCGGGAGGAGAAGCGTCGGACCGGAGCTGAAGCTCCGGCCTACAGGTCGACGCTACTGACGGCCGTTGGCCGTCGTGCCGCCCGGGGCCGGCTTCAGGTACTTCGCGTACCAGTCGAGGTACCGCTGCAGGCGATCGATCTTGTAGGACGGCACGGTAATGCCGTGGAACTGGTTGGGGTAGATGACCAGCTCGGTGTCGACGCCGAGGCTCTTGAGCGCCTGGTACATCTGCTCGCCGCCGACGAGCGGCACGTTGAAGTCCTTGTCGCCCCCGAGAAACAGCGTCGGCGTGTGGATCCGATCGGCGTGGAAGAACGGATACGAGATCTTGATCCAGAGGTCCTGCGATTTCCAGGGCGGCCCGATCTCGTTTTCGTACTGCGTGATGTACTCGTCGACGCCGTACATCGACAACTGCAGCGCGCTGCCGGCGCCGCTCGTCGCCGCCTTGAAACGCCCGTCGGTGGCGATGCTGTAGTCGGTCAGGATGCCGCCATAGCTCCAGCCGCCGATCCCGAGGCGGTCCGCGTCGACGTAGGGGCGCTTCTGCACTTCGTCCATCGCCCCAAGCAGGTCGACGACCTCCCTGCCGCCCCAGTCGGCAAAGATCGCTTTCTGGTAGACGCCGCCGCGGCCGTTGCTGCCGCGGTAGTTCACCTGCACGACCACGTAGCCGTTTGCCGCGAAGAGCTCACGCTCGAAGCTGAAGGCGTGCTCGTCTTCGCCGTTGGGGCCGCCGTGGATGCGGAGCAGCGTGGGATACTTCACGCCGTCCCGAAACGTGGCCGGCTTCTCGATCAGGCCGTGCACTTCGGTGCCGTCCTTGCTCGTCGAGGTGAACTCCTCGGTCTCGCCCAGAATCAGGTCCTTCATCCACGCGTCGTTCTGGTGCGACAAGCGACGCAGGGCGTGTCCCTGTCCGAGAAGCGCATAAACCTCGGCGGGCTGCCTGTCGTTCGAGACGAGCTCCGCGTACTGCCCGTCGAGCAGGCCCGCCGAGAGGCTGCCGGCGACGCTGCCAGGAGCACCGAGGCGTTCGACCTTGCCGTCCTTGAGCGAGACGCGCACCGGATACTGCGACCGGTCATCGGTCACGGTCAGGACGATCGAACTGCCGCCTTCCTCCCAGATCGGCTGGCGCACCGGCCGATCCAGGGATTCCCCGACAAATCGCGGCTGCCCGCCCGCGGCCGCGATGACGGCGAGCTTGGGCTGACGGTAGGCCGAATACTTCAGTTCGTCACCGGCGAGGTAGCTGATGAACTTGCCATCCGGGCTCCAGGCGAGCGGCCCTTCGTCGGCCGTCGGCGCGGTGGTGATCTGGCGCGGCTCGACGCCCGGCTTCGCGTCGATCACCCAGACGTCGGTGTTGTCGTTGCGGTCGACGTCGCCCGGTCCGCGCTTGCTGACAAAGGCGATCCGCGTCCCGTCGGGCGACCACACCGGCGACGACTCGTCGTAGAGGAGGCCTGAGGTGATCGCGACCGCCTTCTTCGTGTCGAGGTCGAAGAGATACAGGTGCGTCCGCTCGTTGCGCAGGTACCCCTGGATGTCTTCCTTGAAGTGATACCGGTCGATGACGATCGGCGGCGGCGTCTTCTTCCGGTCCTTGTTCGCGGAGTCGTCATCGTCCTTCGGATCGCGCGGATCCGGCTCGTTGACGACGAACACCAGGTGCTTGGCGTCCGGCGCCCAGGCGTACTCAGAGATCCCGCCCTTGACGTCGCTCACCTTCATCGCCTCGCCGCCGGCGCGATTGAGCAGCCACAGCTGGCCGTCCTTGGCCCCCTGCCGCGACGAGACGAATGACAGGTACTTGTTGTCGGGGCTCCAGCGCGGCTGCGACTCGCCGTCGGGCGACGAGGTCACCTGGATCTCCTGCGTGCCGTCCCAGGCGGCCATCCAGATGTCGGTGTCGTTCTTGTCGGTTTCCTTGACGGCGCGCGACACCGTATAGGCCACCCACTTGCCGTCGGGCGAGCGTTGTGGATCGCGGACGTCCTTGATGCTGTAGACGTCGTTGGCGTCGAGGGGGCGCTTCTGCCCCCGCGCGACGCCGGGAATCGCCAGCACCGCCAGTGCCAACGCCGCCGCTGTGTACTTCATAGCTATGCCTGTCTGGGACAGGAAGGCTCTAGCGGTGTTCTTCCATGACGGCTTCGAGCACGCCCTTGCCGGGACGAAGGGATTCGGGCGGCAGGAACGCCAGCGGCGTGTCGACCAGGTTCATCTGGGTGAGCAGATCGTCCTTGTCGGACTCGATGTAGAGGACGCCGGTGGCGAATTCGCCGCGGCTGTGCGTTTCGTGCATCAGCCGCATGGCGGCCAGCTTGTCGGTCGGCTTGTAGTCCTCGGCCACCTTCTTCAGATACAGCCGCGAACCGTCGTGCATGGTGACGGCGGTGGTGGTGCCGGCGTCGTAGTCGACGGTGATGTCCTCGAAGAACGGCACGAAGTTCACCTCGCCGCTCGGCTCGTCGTGCTCCTTGACGTAAGCGTAGCTCTTGGTCGAGCCCTCGTGATCGTTGAAGGTCACGCACGGCGAGAGCACGTCGATCATCGCGGTGCCGCGATGCGCGATCGCCGCCTTGAGGATGGCGAGCAGCTGCCTCTTGTCGCCGGAGAACGAGCGCGCCACGAACGAGGCGCCGAGCTGCACCGCCATCATGCAAGTGTCGATCGGCGGCAGGTCGTTGGGCTGGCCGTTCTTCTGGGTCGAGCCGACGTCGGCGGTCGGCGAGAACTGCCCCTTGGTGAGGCCGTAGCAGCCGTTGTCCTCGATGATGTAGACAATCGGGACGTTGCGGCGCATCAGATGCACGAACTGCCCGATGCCGATCGCCCCAGTGTCGCCGTCGCCGCTGATGCCGATGGCGATCATCTTGCGGTTGGCGAGGAGCGCGCCGGTGCCGACTGAGGGCATGCGGCCGTGCACGGAATTGAACCCGTGCGCCTCGCCCAGGAAATAGGCCGGCGTCTTGCTCGAGCAGCCGATACCCGACAGCTTGAGCACGTCGCGCGGCTGGATGCCCATCTCGAAGAAGGCGTCAATGATGCGTTCGGAAATGGCGTTGTGCCCGCAGCCCGCACAGAGCGTCGTCTTGCCGCCGCGATAGGGCGTGATTTCGAGGCCGATCCGGTTCTTCTTGGGTTCCACGATCACTCTCCCTCGCGGGCGGCGGTCGTCACCGTCGCGCGTCCCGCCGTTGCCGCCTTGACGGTCTCGGCCGCCTTCCGTCCTTCCTGCACCAGGATGTCGTCGGCCAACGATCGCGCGTCGATCGGCAGACCGTTGTAGTGGAGCACGCTCCGCACGTGGTTGGTCGCCCCGGCCGGCAGCTCGAGGCGCAGCAGCATCTTCATCTGTGCGTCGCGGTTCTGCTCGACAACGTAGATGCGCTTGTAGCGGGAGATGAACGCGTCCACTTCGGGCGGGAACGGGAAAGCACGCAGCCGCAGGTAGGCGGTGGCGAGGCCTGCCTCCTGCTCGAGCTGGGCGCGGCACTCCACGATCGCCCAGTGACTGGTCCCGTAGCCGATGATCCCGACCTCGGTCGCGGCGTCCTCGACGACCGGCGCCGGCACGTGCGACTTGGCCGTCTCGAACTTGCGGGCCAGGCGATCGACGTTGTTCTGGTAGTCGTCGGGACGCTCGCTGTACTGGCCGCGCGCGTTGTGCCCGGATCCGCGCGTGAAGTACGACGGCATACCGGTCCCCGGCAGCGTGCGGTAGGGGATGCCGTCGCCGTCGACGTCCCGGTAGCGCCCCCACTCGCCGCCGAGCTCCTTCACCTTTGCCGCGTCGAGCACCTTGCCGCGGTCGTAGACCCGGTCGGGATAGGTGAACGGCGCCGACATCCACATGTTCATGCCGAGGTCGAGGTCGCTCATCACGAAGACGAGCTGCTGGAAGCGTTCGGCGAGATCGAACGCGTCCTGCGCCATCTCGAAGCACTCCTCCACCGACGACGGGATGAGCAGGATCTGCTTGGTGTCGCCGTGCGAAAGCATCGCGGTCGAGAGGATGTCGCCCTGCGCGGTGCGGGTCGGGAGCCCCGTCGACGGACCAACGCGCTGGATGTCGAACACGACGCCTGGGATCTCGGCGTAGTAGGCGAGGCCGGCGAACTCGCTCATCAGCGAAACTCCGGGGCCCGACGTCGAGGTCATCGCCCGCGCGCCTGCCCAGCTGGCGCCGAGCACCATGCCGATCGAGGCAATCTCGTCCTCGGCCTGGATGATCGCGTAGGTCGCCTTGCCGGTCGCGGGGTCGGCGCGGTACTTCTTCATGTAGCCGATGAGCGCCTCCGGGAGCGACGAGGACGGCGTGATCGGATACCACGCGCAGACGGTGACGCCGGCGAACATCGCGCCGAGCGCACCGGCGGAATTGCCCTCGATGAGGATCATCCCGGTGGTCTTGTCCATCCGCTCGACGTGGAACGGATCCGTTTTCGTCAGGTGCTGCGTGGCGTAGTCCGCGCCGGCCTTGAGCGCGCCCATGTTGAGATCGGCGGCCTTGACCTTCTTGCCGAACTGTTTGCGCAGGGCCTTCTCCATCTCCGTCATCTCGATGTCGAGGAGATGGCTCAGCACGCCGTCGTAGATCATGTTCTTGACGAGGCGACGCAGCTTGGCATCGGTGCAGACGGTGGCGACGAGCTTGTCGAACGGCACCGGGTAGAACGAGAGGTCGCTGCGCAGCTCGTTGAGCTTGAGCGGCTCGTCGTAGAGGACGGCGCGCCCGGGCTCGAGCGACATCACGTCTTCCTTCGCCGTCTCGACGTTCATCGCGACGAGGAAATCGACTTCCTTCTTGCGCGCGACAAAGCCGTCCTTGTTGGCGCGGACGGTGTACCACGTCGGCAGGCCGGCAATGTTCGACGGGAACATGTTCTTGCCCGAGACCGGAATCCCCATTTGGAAAATGGAGCGCAGGATGACGAGATTGGCTGTCTGGCTGCCCGACCCGTTGACCGTCGCGACCTGGATGCTGAAATCGTTGACGACGCGTTGCTGCATTAGGCCCTCAGTAGTTCCTTGACCGCCGCGCCGATGTCGGCCGGGCTCTTCACCACCCGCACGCCGGCCGCCACGAGCGCGTCCATCTTCTCCGCCGCTGTGCCCTTCCCGCCCGCGATGATCGCGCCGGCGTGGCCCATGCGCCGCCCCGGCGGCGCCGTCTGGCCGGCGATGAAGCCGACCACGGGCTTCCGGAAGTGCTGGGTGATCCACGCGGCGGCGTCCTGCTCGGCGTTGCCGCCGATTTCGCCGATCATCACCACGGCCTCGGTCTGCGGGTCGGCCGCGAAGAGCGACAGAGCGTCGATGAAGCTGGTCCCGATCAACGGATCGCCGCCGATGCCGATGCAGGTCGTCTGGCCCAGCCCGTTGTTGGTGAGCTGGTGAATCGCCTCGTAGGTCAGCGTGCCGCTCTTCGAGACGATCCCGACCCGGCCTTCCCTGCAGATATGGCCGGGAATAATGCCGGCCTTCGCCCGTCCGGCCGTTATCAGGCCCGGGCAGTTCGGGCCGATGACGCGCGTCTTCCCACCGCGGATGGCCCCGAACACCCGCAGCATGTCGAGTACCGGGATACCTTCGGTAATGCAGACGACGAGGTCGAGCCCGGCATCGGCCGCCTCGAGCACCGCGTCGGCCCCCCCGGGGGGCGGCACGAAGATGACCGAGGCGTTCGCCCCCGTCTCCCTCACGCAATCAGCCACGGTGTTGAAGACCGGCCAACCTTCGTGGATCGTCCCGCCCTTGCCCGGGGTCACGCCGCCAACCACCGTGGTGCCGTAGGCCTGGGCGGCTTTGGCGTGGAACGTGCCCTCGCGACCGGTGATCCCCTGCACCATCAGCCGCGTGTTTCTGTCGATGAGAACTGCCATAAATCTCCGCCGGGTCTGAAGACCCGGCCTACTGGGTCCGAAGGCCCGGCTACTTTGCCAGGGCGACGACTTTCTGCGCCCCCTCGCTCATGGTGTCGGCCGTGGCGAACTTGAGGCCGCTCTCCCCGAGCATCTGTTTGCCCTTCTCGACGTTGGTGCCTTCCATGCGCACGACGATCGGCACCGGGACGCCGAGGTCCTTGACGGCGGCGATCACCCCTTCGGCGAGCACGTCGCACCGCAGGATCCCGCCGAAGATGTTGATGAAGACGGCCTTCACTGCGGTGTCGGCCATCAGGATGCGAAACGCGTTCTTGATCTGCTCCGCGTTGGCGCCGCCGCCGACGTCGAGGAAGTTGGCCGGCTCCCCGCCCGCCAGCTTGATGATGTCCATCGTCGCCATCGCCAGGCCGGCGCCGTTGACCATGCAGCCGATGGTGCCATCGAGCTTGATGTAGTTCAGGCTGTACTTCGAGGCGTCGACCTCGAGCGGATCCTCCTCCGCGACGTCGCGCAGCTCCTTGACGTCGGGATGGCGGTAGAGGGCGTTGTCGTCGAAGGTCATCTTGGCGTCGAGTGCCAGCAGGCTGCCGTCCTCGGTGACGATGAGCGGGTTGATCTCGAGGAGCGACGCGTCGGAGGCGATGAACGCGTTGTAGAGAGCGGTCATCAACTTGCCGGCCGCGGCGACCTGCGGTCCCTGCAGCCCGAGCGCGAACGCGAGCCGCCGCGTCTGGTAGGCGGCCAGGCCAACGCCGGGATCGATGAACGCCTTGAAGATCTTCTCGGGCGTCTCTTCCGCGACCTTCTCGATTTCGACGCCCCCTTCGGAGCTGACCATCAGCACCAGCCGCTCGCTCGATCGGTCGAGGACGATGCCGAGGTACAGCTCGCGGGCGATGCGCAGGCCCTGCTCGACGAGCACGCGCTGCACCTTCTGCCCGGCCGGTCCGGTCTGATGGGTGACCAGGTTCATGCCGAGCATCTTGGCCGCCGCAGCGCGGGCCTCATCAGGTCCTTTCACGACCTTGACGCCGCCGCCCTTGCCGCGGCCGCCGGCGTGAATCTGGGCCTTGACGACCACCGTGCCGCCGCCGAGCCGCGTCGCGGCCGCCGCCGCATCGGCGGCGTCGAACACGACCTCCCCTTGCGGCACCGGCACACCATGCCTGGCGAGAATCGCCTTTGCTTGATATTCGTGAATCTTCATTGGTGTGAATCCTAGCAATCATATCGTCGTTCTTCGATAGATGTAAGATCCGGGATTGATGTCGCCTCGCGGGGTCTTTTCATCCTCTGCCGGCACCAAGCTCCTCATCGGCGCCACCGGGCTGCTGCTGTTCGCGTACCTGGTCCTCCACCTCGCCGGCAACCTGGGGATCTTCGCCGGACAGGACACGTTCAACCACTACGCGCACTTCCTCGAAGGCAATCCGCTCATCGCCCCGGCGGAAGTCGCGCTGGTGCTGCTCTTCCTGGTCCACATCTACAAGACCGTGACGATGTGGACGCGGAACCAGGCGGCGCGGCCGGTCGGCTACGTGGAGAAGCGCTGGGCCGGGCACACGAGCCGCAAGAGCCTCGGATCCACGACGATGATCTGGTCGGGGCTCGCGACGCTGGTGTTCGTGGTCATCCACGTCGCCCAGATCAAGTACGGCGCCTGGTATCAGATCGGCGATCCGCCGATCCGCGATCTCTACCGCACCGAGATCGAGGTGTTCTCGAACCCGGTGTGGGTCGCGGTCTACGTGGCGGCCATGGGGCTCATCGGCCTGCACCTGCGGCACGGAATTTCGAGCGCGTTTCAGTCGATCGGCGCCAGCCACCCGGTTTTCACCAAGCGGCTGGTCGCGATCGGCACGGTCGTCGCAATCCTGATTGCTGGCGGCTTTGCCATCATTCCCATCTGGGTGTACCTGACGAGATGAAGATCGCAACTGAGCTGAGCGAGAGAGCGTGCCGGGAAGTCCGAGGGCCGAGGCCCCTCGAAACAGGTCGCGACGCGAGCGAGTACCACGAGCGCGCCACGCGAACGGCGCGCGCCGGCGACGCGGCGCGCGAGAGAGCATGCCGGGAAGTCCGTGAGGCGAGGCCCCTCGAAACAGGTCGCGACGCGAGCGAGTACCACGAGCGAGCCACGCGAACGGCGCGCGCCGGCGACGCGGCGCGCGAGAGAGCGTGCAGGGGAGTCCGAGGGGCGAGGCCCCTCG
>DASXLB010000030.1 GCA_036496585.1 Vicinamibacterales bacterium | reverse complement strand
TCGGAAGTCTCGGCGCTGCTCGGCCGCATGCCGAGCGCGGTCGGCTACCAGCCGACCCTGCTGACCGAGATGGGCGAGCTGCAGGAGCGGATTACCTCGACCAAGAAGGGCTCGATCACCTCCGTGCAGGCGATCTACGTGCCCGCCGACGACTACACCGATCCGGCGCCGGCGACGACGTTCGCGCACCTCGACGCGACCACCAACCTGTCGCGCGCGATCGTCGAGCTCGGCATCTACCCGGCCGTCGATCCGCTGGCGTCGACGTCGCGCATCCTCGACCCGCGGATCATCGGCGAGGAGCACTACAACGTCGCGCGTTCGGTCAAGCAGGTGCTGCAGCGCTACAAGGACCTGCAGGACATCATCGCGATTCTCGGCATCGACGAACTGTCGGAGGA
The DNA here is from genome assembly GCA_036496585.1 of Vicinamibacterales bacterium. Classification (NCBI taxonomy): domain Bacteria; kingdom Pseudomonadati; phylum Acidobacteriota; class Vicinamibacteria; order Vicinamibacterales; species Vicinamibacterales bacterium. The sequence goes on along the minus strand of DASXLB010000030.1, from coordinate 65,022 downwards.
CGACAAGCTGGCGGTGGCGCGCGCCCGCAAGATCCAGAGGTTCCTGTCGCAGCCGTTCTTCGTCGCCGAGCAGTTCACCGGCCTGCCCGGCAAATACGTGCCGGTCGCCGAAACGGTGAAGGGCTTCAAGGAAATCGTCGACGGCAAGCACGACGCGCTGCCCGAGCAGGCCTTCTACCTCGTCGGCACGATCGAAGAGGCCCAGGCCAAAGCAGACAAGATGGCCAAGGGCTGAGACGTCAGCTGATGTCACTACCCACGAGCATCGATCTCAAGATCATCACGCCGGAGCGGCTGCTGATCGACGATCCGGTCGACGAAGTCGAGATTCCGGGATCGGAAGGCTATTTCGGCGTGCTGCCCGGCCACACGCCGCTGCTGGCCGATCTGGCGGTCGGCGAACTCTGGTACCGCAAGGGCCAGGAGAAGACCTATCTCTCGATCGCCTACGGCTTCGTCGAAGTGCTGCCCGATCGAGTGACCGTTCTGGCGCGCCTGGCCGAGAAGGCCGATGAGATCGATGTCGCGCGCGCCGAGGAAGCGAAGCGGCGGGCCGAGGAGCGGCTCCGCGAATACACCATGGACATCGATTACGACAGGGCGCGCGCGGCGCTCATGAAGTCGCTGTCGCGTCTGCAGGTTGCCTCCCGCCTTGCGCTGGCCGGTCGGGTCGGTCACCAGCGGATGCCGCCGCCGCAGGGTTAGAATCCCCCGATGCAGTTGTCCTGGGCCGTCCGTACGGACCCTGGTCTCCGTCGGAGCGGCAACGAAGACAGCTACGCTTCCCGCGACGATCTCGGACTGTTCGTCGTGGCCGACGGCATGGGCGGCCATGCCGCGGGCGAAGTCGCGTCGAACGTCGCGGTCGAGACCATCCAGACCTTCATCGCCGAAACCGCCGGCGCCGACAAGAACCGCACCTGGCCGTTCCCGTTCGAACCGCACATCAGCCTGGAAAGCAACCGGCTGAAGGCGGCGTTTCGTCTCGCCAACCGCCAGATCGCCAACGCGATGGCCGAGTCGTCCGACCTGCGCGGGATGGCCACCACGGCGTCGGCGGTGCTGGCCGGCCCGCACAGCGCCTGCGTGGCGCACGTCGGCGACAGCCGCGTCTACGCGCTCGACGTCACCAACGGCGGCACGCTGCACCAGATCACCGACGATCACTCGTGGGTGGAAGAGCAGGTACGGGCCGGGACGATGACGTCAGCGGCGGCGCGGCAGCATCCGTGGCGCAACGTCGTGACCCGCGCGCTCTCTGGCGGGAGCGATCCGGACATCGACACCATCGAGCTGACGCCCCACCAGGGGGAGCGCCTGCTGATCTGCTCCGACGGCTTGTCGGGGGTGGTCGCGCACGACGCGATCGAGCGGATCCTCTCGGATGCCACGCTGACGCTGCAGGAGATATGCGACCGGCTGGTCACCGCGGCGAACGACGGGGGTGGCCCCGACAACGTGACCGTGCTCGTCATCCAGATCGATGCTCCATAACCTGGCGCAGCTGCCGCGCTACCGTGGCCTGATCCAGAGCCTGGTCGCCCGCGAGCTGAAGGCACGTTACCGCGGCTCGGTGCTGGGCTTCTTCTGGTCGTTCATCAACCCGCTGCTCCTGCTGCTGGTCTACACGTTCGTGTTCACCTTCGTGATGCCCGGATCGAACGATCCGCGTCTGAAGCCGTATGCGCTGTTCATGTTCTGCGGCATCCTGCCGTGGACGTGGTTCGCTTCGTCGCTGCTGGAGTCGGCCAGTGTGCTGATCTCAGGCGGCAATCTGATCAAGAAGGTCCTGTTCCCCGCCGAAGTACTGCCGATCGTCACGGTGCTGGCGAACATGATCCACTTCTTCTTTGGGCTGGTGATCCTGGCTGGCTTCCTCATCTACTACCGGCGCCCGCTGCATGCGAGCGAGCTGGCGATCTTCCCGCTGGTCGTGCTCGTCCAGCTGGTGCTGACGACGGGATTCGCGCTCCTGCTGTCGGCGCTGACCGTACATTTCCGCGACATCAGGGACATCCTGTCGAACCTGATCACGTTCTGGTTCTTCGGCACGCCGATCATCTACCCCTATTTCATGTTTCCGGAAGGCACCTGGCAGGGCGCGGTGCTGCGGCTGAATCCGTTCACGCACCTGGTCATCACCTATCAGGAGATCCTGTTCTTCGAAGGCCCGGTCGGTCACCTCAAGTGGCTGCTCGTGCTCGGTGCGATCTCGGTCGTGTTCTTCCTGTTCGGCTACTGGATTTTCGACCGCCTGCGCGATTCGTTCGCCGAGGAAGTCTGATGGACGATCGCACGTCGGGCATCGGGCAGCGGGCGCCGGACACCGGTCCACGAGCGAAGCCTGCGATCGAAGTGGCGCGCGTCTCCAAGATTTACCGCCGCTTCAGTCACCGCAAGCAGTTCGCGACGCTGAAGAGCGCGCTGCTGAGCCGCAGCCTGATCAAGAACCTTCGACCCGACGAGACCTTCACCGCGCTCAACGATGTGAGTCTGACCGTCCCGCGCGGCCGGACGCTCGGCGTCATCGGCCGCAACGGCTCAGGCAAGAGCACGCTGCTCAAACTGGTGGCCGGCATCAGCAAGCCGTCGATCGGCACCGTCCAGGTCCACGGCCGCGTGTCGGCGTTGATCGAGCTCGGGGCCGGCTTCCACCCCGAGATCTCCGGCCGCGAGAACGTCTTCATCAACGGCATCATGCTCGGCCTGACCAAGCGTCAGGTCGCGGAGCGCTTCGACGAGATCGTCGAGTTCGCCGAGCTGCAGGAGTTCATCGACGCGCCGGTCAAGACCTATTCGTCCGGCATGTACATGCGGCTTGGTTTCGCCGTGGCGATCCACGTCGATCCCGATGTCCTGCTGGTCGACGAGGTGCTCGCCGTCGGCGACGAGGGCTTCACGCACAAGTGCCTCGACAAGTTCGCCGAGTTCAAGCGGCGCGGCCGGACCATCCTGCTGGTGACGCACTCACTTGGGATGGTCGAGCGCTTCTGCGACGAGGCGCTGTGGCTCGACGGCGGGCGGATCAAGGGCTCCGGGGATCCCAAGCGCATCGTCGGCGCCTACCTCACCGACATCGAGCAGCGCGAAGAGCAGGAACTTGCCGCAACCGACGCCAGGGCGCGCGACACCGCCGCAGTCGCCGAGACGCCTGCCGCCGATCTGCCAGCTGATCCCGTTGCCGCCAGCGGCGAGCCCGACGACATGTTCCGCGCCACCGAAGGACGCTGGGGATCGCGTGAAGTCGAAATCGCCGAGGTGGCCTTCATCAGCGCCGACGGTCAGCCGGGGCATGTCTTTCAGACCGGCAGCCCGATGGACGTCCGTATCCGCGCCAGGGCGCCGATTGCGGTGGACGACTTCGTGTTCGGCATCGGCATCTTCAACGCCGAGGGGATCTGCGTCTACGGCACCAACACGACGCTGGCTGAATTGGCTGGCGAGAAGCTGAGTGGCGATGCCGAGGTGACGTTCGCGATCGAGGCGCTCGATCTCGTCGAAGGCACTTACAAAATGGACGTCGCCGTCCACAAGTTCGACGGCTTCCCCTACGATTACCATCGCCTGCTCTACACCTTTCGCGTCAAGTCACGCGCCAAGGACGTCGGCATCTATCGTCCGCGACACACATGGCGGTTCTCGGGCGGCATAAAGTTCAAGGATGCTGGACGCTGACGCGCTGAGCCGCTTCGTGGCCGAGGCGCGCGCCGCCGGCAGGCGGGTCGTGTTCACCAACGGCACGTTCGACATTCTTCATCCAGGGCACGTCCGCTACCTGCAGGCGGCGCGCCGCCACGGGGACCTGCTCATCGTCGGACTGAACTCTGACGAGTCGGTGCGGCACTACAAGGACCCGTCGCGGCCGATCAACCCGCAGGCGGAACGCGCCGAAGTGCTCGAGGCGCTGGCCTGCGTCGACGCCGTGTCGATCTTCGACGAGGACACGCCGGCCGAGATCATCCGTCGTGTGCAGCCGGACGTCCTCGTCAAGGGGGCCGACTGGGCGCCCGACAACATCGTCGGTCGCGACACCGTGGAAGCGCGTGGCGGCCGGGTGATTCTGGAGCCGGTCGAGCAGGGCTTCTCGACGAGCGCGATCATCGAGCGCGTCAAGCGAACACGATCGCATTAGAATCGCCGCGCATGCGCAGAGCACAGACACGCCGGGAGTTCATGGGACTGGCGACGGCGGGATTGCTGGCGCGGCCGTTCCGCGGGCTCGCGCCGATCGACCCGGATCTGGTCGTCTACAACGCCCGCGTCTACACGATGGATGGAGTCCGCCCTCGCGCCGAGGCCTTCGCGGTGGCGGGCAGCCGGTTCGCGGCGCTCGGCAGCACCGCTGAGATGCGAGCGTTGACTGGCGCACGCACCCGGACGTTCGACGCGAAAGGCATGACCCTGGTCCCCGGCTTCATCGATGCGCACAACCACGCCGGCGGCACGATGCTGCTCTACGAGGTGCTCGTCGGCAATCCCTTCGAGGTCGAATTCGTCACCATCCAGAGCATCGTCGACAAGCTGAAAGCGAAGGCGAGTGAGGTCGCGCCAGGCACGTGGGTGGAAGGCTACTTCCACGACGATACCAAGGTGAAGGACAAGCGACCGTTGAACGCCGCGGATCTGGATCGCGTCTCGACGGAGCATCCGGTCGTCGTCCACCATCGCGGCGGCCACACCTCGTTCTACAACTCACGCGCCTTCGCACTCGCGAAGGTGACCAGAGAGACGCCGAACCCCGCAGGCGGCACGTTCGACCACGACGCCGGCGGCGACCTCAACGGGCGCGTGACGGATCTCGCGCGCGCCGTGTTCAACACTGTCGGGACGCGGCCGACCTATGGGGCGGCGGAGCAGGCCCAGCGCGAACGCAACGGCATCGCGCACATTTCCAAGCAGTTCGCGCGCTACGGTCTGACCAGCGTTCACCATCAGGGAGGCGACCTGACTGCGATGCAGGACGTGCGCGCGCGCGGCGAGCTCCTGCATCGCGTCAGCTACGAGGCCAACGGTCGCGTGCTCGAGAACATGATCGCAAGCGGCATCGAGACCGGCTTCGGCGACGAGTGGATCAGGTTCGGCGCGACCAGTGAGCACGTGCTCGACGGGTCGTTTTCCGAACGCACGATGGCTCTGAGCTTCCCCTATCCCGGTCAGCACGGCTACACGGGCAACGTCACGGAATCGCAGGACGACTGCAACACCTGGGTCGAGCGCGTGCATCGTGCCGGCATCCAGGTGAACTGCCACGCCAATGGCGACGTGGCGATCGCGCAGTACCTGACCGCGTTCGAACGGGCGCAGAAGCTGTATCCGCGCCACGACCTCAGGCCGAAGATCACCCATTGCACGTTGATCAACGACGAGCTCGTCGGGCGCATCAAATCGGCCGGGGCGGTGCCGGCGCTGTTCTCGACCTACGCGTACTACAACAGCGACAAGTTCCCGTTCTACGGCGAGGCGTTCATGACGCACGCGATGGCCTACCGGACGCTGCTCGACGCCGGCGTGCGATGCGCAGCGGGGAGCGATTTCCATCCCGGCCCGTTTGCGCCGTTGATGGGCCTCCAGGGGATGGTGACGCGCACCGGGTGGGACGGCACCACGTGGGGAGCCAACCAGCGGATCTCGGTCGACGAGGCGTTGACGGTGAGCACGCTGAATGGCGCCTACGCCTCGCACGAGGAAACGCAGAAGGGGTCCATCGCTGTGGGCAAGCTGGCCGACTTCGTCGTGCTCGCCGACGATCCGCACGGGGTGGATCCGTCGAAAATCAAGGATATTCAGATCGTCCAGACGGTCGTCGGCGGATCGACGGTTTATCGGCTGTAGCGGCGCCGCGTCCCCCGCCGCCTGAACGAGAGTGAACCAGAGACGTCGGCGTCGATGGTGCCGTCCGCCCCCGGGTGAATGGAATGGGCGGAACCCTCCGGGCTGCCTCGGGCAAACCGTCTCACCTCGTCAGTGGCCCGGCTCCGGGTCCGCCGATTGCGCCTCCTGCTCGTGGCATCAGGCATGTCATAATTGACGGTTCCGGCGTTCGACGAACCCTCGTCATGAGCTCCTCGACTTCTACCAGCCTCACGCTCCGCGCCCTGCTGAAGAACGCGGCCGGCCGTCTCGGCGTTGGTGTGTCCGGGCGGGCCGTAAGCGGCTTGACGGCGGCGGCGAAGGGCCTATTCGCGGCGGCCGCGGCGGGGCGCGAGCGCAGCCTCGTCATCGTGCCGAGCGACGCCGACGTCGAGCAGGTGTGCGCCGACGCCCGCTTCTTCTTCTCCGCGCTCGAAGGCGCGTCCGACGTCGATGCGGCCCGGGCGGTCCTCTCGTTCCCCTCGCACGAGGTCGATCCCTACCGGGGGTTATTGCCGCATTTCGAGATCGCCTCGGCCCGCGCCCGCGCCCTGCACGCCCTGAGCACCGGCTCGGCGCGGCTGGTGATCGCGTCGGCGGCGTCGCTGCTGCCGCGGCTCGGGCCGCCCGATCGCCTGAAGCAGGCAGGCCTGGTCCTTCGGCCCGACGACGAGATCCCGCCGACCAATCTGGTGGACCGTCTGGTCGAGGCGGGCTATACGCGCCAGGATCCGACCGACGAGCCCGGCGAGTTCTCCGTCCGCGGCGGCGTCGTCGACTTCTATCCAGCCGGCGCCCGGCACCCCGTTCGCGTCGAGTTCATCGGCGACAACGTCGAGTCGCTGCGCGTCTACGATCCGGACACGCAGCGATCGATCGAGCCGGTCGATCAGGTGCATGTCGTCCCGTTGACGGAGAGTCCGGCGGGCGCCGACGGCAGCGCCTCGCTGGGCGGCAGTCACACGTTTCTGGATTACGTCGCGCCGCTGCGCAGTTCCGTCTTCGTCTCGGAGCCCGACGAGGTCAAGGCGGCGATCGTCAAGCTGCGCGATCAGATCGAGCACAGCTACGGTGAGAAGGTGCACAAGGGCGAGCGTGTCCAGGAGCCGTCGGCGCTGGTCATCGGCTGGGACGCTGTCGCGCCGCTCGTCGAAAGCGGCACCGCGCTCGAGACGCTGGCGCTCGGCACGCCGCTGGTCGGCGACGAGGCGCGCCATATCGCGACGCAGCCGGCGAGAGAGTTTGCCGGCCGCGTGCAGGACTGGGTGGCGGAGCTGCGCGACGCGCGTGCGGCTGGCGAGACGGCAATTTTCGTCGCCAATTCGTCTGGCCGCGCCGAGCGCGTCATCGAGATGCTCGCCGACTACCAGGTCCCCGCCGCGCCGATCGATCGCGGCGAAGACGCGCACGCCGGGGCCGTCCTAATCGCGGTCGGCCATCTCTCGAAGGGCTTCCGTCTTCCCGACGCCGGCCTGCGGCTCTGGGCCGAGACCGACGTCTTCGACGAGGAGCGAACCACCCACGAGCGGCGGCGTTCGGCAGCGAAAACGTTTCTGTCGGATTTCCGCGACCTCAAGGTCGGTGACCTGGTCGTACATGTCGACAACGGCATCGGCGTGTTCGTCGGCCTGAAGAAGATCAACGTCGGCCTCGAAACGCAGGAGTTCATGGAGCTCCGCTACGCCGGCGACGACAAGCTGTTCGTCCCGGTCGAGCGGCTCGATCTCGTCCAGAAATTCACCGGCGCGGCGCGGCCGACTCTCGACAGGCTGGGTGGAACCAGCTGGGAGAAAGCCAAGACGCGCGTCAAGAAGGCGATGCGCGACATGGCCGAGGAGCTGCTGAAGCTCTACGCCTCGCGCAAGGCGATCCCGGGCCACGCCTTCAGCGGCGATACGCACTGGCAGCAGGAGTTCGAAGACGCCTTCGAGTGGGAGCTGACGACCGACCAGAGGAACGCGATCGACGACATCAAGAAGGACATGGAATCTCCGACTCCGATGGACCGCCTGCTCTGCGGCGACGTCGGCTACGGCAAGACCGAGGTCGCCATGCGCGCCGCCTTCAAGGCCGTGATGGACGGCAAGCAGGTCGCCTTCCTCGCGCCGACGACGGTGCTCGCGTTCCAGCACCTGAAGACCCTGCAGAACCGCTTCGCCGCCTTCCCGGTCCGCGTCGACATGGTCAGCCGCTTCCGCTCGAAGGCGGAACAGACGGCGACCCTCGATGACCTCGCGGCCGCCAAGGTCGAGATCATCGTCGGCACGCACCGGCTGCTCTCGAAAGACGTCCAGTTCCGAGATCTCGGCCTGCTCGTCGTCGACGAGGAGCAGCGCTTCGGCGTTGCCCACAAGGAAAAAATCAAGCAGCTGCGCAAGCGCGTCGACGTCCTGACGATGACGGCGACGCCGATTCCGCGGACGCTCAACATGTCGCTCGCCGGCATCCGCGACATGTCGATCATCGAGACGCCGCCCAAGGACCGCCTCTCGATCCAGACCAACGTCGTCAAGTTCGATCAGGAAGTGATGCGCCGCGCCATCGGCAACGAGATGGAGCGCGGCGGCCAGATCTATTTCGTGCACAACCGGGTCGAGTCGATCTACTCCATGGGCGACCTGCTGCGCCGGCTCGTGCCGCAGGCGAAGATCGGCGTCGGCCACGGGCAGATGGCGGAGGACGAGCTGGAGAAGGTCATGGTCGACTTCATGGCGCACAAGTACGACGTGCTGCTGGCGACGACCATCATCGAGAACGGCCTCGACATCGCCAACGCCAATACCATCATCGTCAATCGCGCCGATCGCTACGGGCTGTCGCAGCTCTATCAGCTGCGCGGTCGCGTCGGGCGATCCGATCGCCGCGCCTACGCCTACCTGCTGATTCCGCCGGAGGACAACCTGTCGCCGGTGGCCAAGAAGCGGCTCGCCGCGATCCGCGAGTTCAGCGACCTCGGCAGCGGCTTCCGCGTCGCCGCGCTCGACCTCGAGATTCGTGGCGCCGGCAATCTCCTCGGCGGCGAGCAGAGCGGACAGATCGAGACCGTCGGCTTCGACATGTACATGAAGCTCCTCGAGCAGACCATCAAGGAACTCAAGGGGGAGGAGATCGAGGACGAGATTCGCGCCAACGTCAATCTCCGCGTCGATCTGCGCATCGACGAGACCTACATTCCCGACATGAACCAGCGGCTGACCGTCTACCGCCGCATGGCCGGCGTGCGGTCCGAGGACGAGCTGCGCCGGGTCGTCGAGGAGGTGCGCGATCGCTATGGCCCGCCGCCGGCCTCGATCGAGAACCTGGCCGAGTATGCCGAGGTCCGGGTGCTCGCCGACCGCATCGGCATCGAGTCGATCGACCGCGAGAGCCAGTTGATCGTCTTAAAGTTCAGACCGGAGGCGAAGCTGGACCCGGCCTGGCTCTTCAAGCTGGTGCAGGAGCGTAAGGACCTGCAACTCACGCCTCCTGCGACACTTAGGCTCGACATGCGCGTCGCCGGCACCCGCAGGCCGCCGTCGCAGCGGTCGTGGTGGACGACTCGCGCCACCGCGGGGGAGGTCACCCCCGGCTTCAGCCGGGACGAGATCCTGCGGCCGGCCGCGGAAGACCCGCGCGCCGAGGGGGGCGTGTTCAGCCGTGTGTCCGGGTTGCTGCGTGATTTGGTAAAATACTGAAAACAATGAAGAAACTGCTTTTCGCGTTGACGGCGGCGGCGGTCGTGGCTTCGAGCGCCGTGCCGCGCGCCGAAGTGATCGAACAGGTGCTCGTGAAAGTCAACGGCGACATCATCACGAAGACCGAGCTCGAACAGCGTCAGGTGGCGGTCCTGCGCCAGCGTCTGAACGGCCAGAACGTCGACCCGAACCTGCTGAAGAACGACGAGCAGCTCAAGAAGATGCTCGCGGAAATCACCCCGCAGGTGCTGGTCGACGCCATCGATCAGCTGCTGCTCCTGCAGCACGGCAAGGACCTCAACCTGCACCTGACCGACGAGCAGTTCAAAGCGGTCGTCGCCAATATCCGCAAGGAGCAGGGGCTGCAGGACGACAAGAAGTTTCAGGAAGCGCTCGCGCAGGAGAACATGACGCCCGACGACCTGCGCAAGAGCCTCGAGAAGCAGATGATCATCGAGCAGGTGCAGCGGCAGGAAGTCGGCTCGAAGCTGACCATCACCGAGGAAGAGGCGCGCCAGTACTATCAGCGGCATCCGGAGGAGTTCACGGACGCGGCGGCAATCACGCTCCGCGAGATCCTCGTCGAGGTTCCGACCACCGGCGGCGATACCGCCGCTGCCGACCAGGCCGCCCTCGCCAAGATCAACGATCTCCGCGCGCGCGCCCTTCGCGCCGAGGACTTCGCCAAGCTCGCCGCCGAGGGGTCGAGCTCGCCGTCGAAAGCCAACGGCGGCCTGATCGGTCCTTTCTCGCACGACGACATGTCGCCGACAATGCAGGCGGTGGTCGACAAGATGAAGCCGGGCGAGATCACGCAGCCGATCCGCACGGCGCGCGGCTACCAGATCTTCAAGCTGGAAACGATGAAGGCGGCGGCGCTGCAGCCCTTCGACAGCGTCCGCGACCTGATCGCCGACAAAGTGGCGGGCGAACGGACGCAGACCGAGATGCACAAGTTCCTGGCCCGCCTGCGCACGCAGGCCATCATCGAGTGGAAGAACCAGGAGCTGAAGAAGGTCTACGAGAAGCAGATTGCCGTCGAGCCCGTCGGCTAGGCAGGCGTGGTACGCGATCTGGACGCGGTCGCGTCATGAACAGGTCGTCAGGGAACAGCTCGAGCGCAAGGGGCTGGAGGCGTTTCTGCCGACCATCACCCGCTGGAGCCGCTGGAAGGACCGGAAGAAGCAGATCGACTGGCCGCTGTTTCCCGGCTATTGCTTCGCGCATTTTGACGGACGCGATCGGCTCCCCGTGCTCAAGTGCACGGGCGTCGTGAGCATCGTCTCGTTCGACGGGGAGATCGCGCCGATTCCCGACCATGAGATCCGGTCGATCCGCACGCTCGTCCAGAGCGAGCTGCAGTTCGATCCGTGCCCGCTGATTCGCGAAGGGGCGATGGTGGAGGTCGTCCACGGGCCGTTGAAGGGGGTAGTCGGGCGTCTGGCGCGTAAGGGCGCCCACGCCCGCCTCGTGCTCTCGGTCGATCTGATCGGTCAGGCGGTCAGCGTCGAAGTCGATGCGGCGGACATTCGGGCGTACTGAACGCGTAGAGGAGTCCGGGGGCCGAGCGCCCTCGATTGATCATGAAAATCGGTGCCGTCAATCTCGATCAGCCGTTTGCGCTCGCCCCGATGGCGGGGATGACCGACACGGCGTTCCGCCGGCTCGTCAAACGGCGCGGCGGCTGCGGTCTCGTCGTCACCGAGATGGTCAGTTCGGAAGGACTGGTGCGCGGGATCGATCGCACCCTCGAGTACGCGGAGTACACCGAGGAGGAACGTCCCGTCTCAATCCAGATTTTCGGCGGCGATCCAGAGAAGATGGCCGACGCCGCGCAGATCGTCGAAGGCATGGGCGCCGACATCGTCGACATCAACATGGGCTGCCCCGTTCCGAAGATCGCCAAGCACAACGCCGGCTGCAGCCTGATGCGCGAACCCGAACACGCGCAGTCGGTCGTTGCCGCGATGGCCAGGGCCGTCAAGATCCCGGTGACGGTGAAGATGCGTGCCGGCTGGGACGCGACCGAGATCAACGCGCCCGACCTGGCGAAGCGGATGGAAGACGCCGGCGCGGCGGCGCTGGCGGTCCACGGACGCACCGCGGCGCAGTCGTACACCGGGTCGTCTGACTGGGCCTTGATCAACCGCGTCGCCGCCAGTGTCGGCATCCCGGTGTTCGGCAGCGGCGACTGTGTCGAGCCCTCGCAGCTCGTCGAGAGGCTGACGGACGCCAGCGTTTCTGGCGTCCTCGTCGGCCGCGGCGCGCTGCGCAATCCGTGGATTTTCGAGCAGGCGGCGAGCGTCGCGCGCGGCGAGCGTCCGCGAGAGATCACGCACGCAGAGCGCGGCCTTTTCCTGCTCGAGTACATCGAGCTGCTGCTGCACGAGCGGAACGGCGAAGCGAAGGGCTTCCGCCACGTGGCGCCGACACGGTCCGAGACTCCGTCCCCCGACGCAGTCGCCCGGGCCAACCAGGTCGCCCGCGGGCACGACCGCTGGGTCGTGAACAAGCTGCGGGCCCTCAATTCCTGGTACACGAAGGGCCTCGACAACGGCTCGCATCTCCGGACGGCGATCAACAGCGCCGACTCCCTGCCGCGGCTTCGCGAGATCGTTGCCGAGTTCTTCGGCGTGTCGATGCCGGTCTAGTTACGTCTCTCATCCGAGGGGCGCCGCCCCTCGGACTCACCGACACGCGCTCTCGATCTGGTGTCATCCGAGGGCGTCGCGGCGCTGATCGAGACGCCTCGGACAAGCTCAGTCGAACTCGTAGTCGTACGCCAGCGCCGCCGAGGTCGCCGTGTAGAACAGGCCGCCGAGCGCGACGTGCGCTGGCGCTTCGAGATAGCGCTTCAGCGCGTCGATGTCGTCCACTTCCACGGTTAGCGCGAACTCGAATGCCTGCGTCATGAATTGCTCGTAGCCCGGCAGTCCGTGCTTGACGCGGCGACCAAGCCGCAGGCGGACCTCGGGAAGATCCGCCGCCGATCGTTGAATCGTTTCGAACGCCGCCGCGCGCTGCGCGTCAGTCAGATCCGGCTTCGGCTGCAGCAGGACGATGTGGATGATCACTTCTCGTCCTTGTTCTTCTTCCAGCCGAACTTCTTCGCCATCCGCGAACGCTTCACGTCGCGCGGCACTTTGAACTGCGCGCGCGGATCCTTGTGCTCGCCGCCGGGCCGCCAGTCGCGCCCTCGCGGTCGATCCCCACCACCGGTATCCGCCTTCCCGCCTTCACCTGGAGGCTTTCCGCCACCAGTCTGCGGAGGGCGACCCTCGCCGCGCGGTTTCCAGCCTTCGCGCCGCGGCGGCCGGCTCTCGTCGTGCTTCTTCCCAACTTCTCCCTGCGGAGGGCGATCTTCCCGGTCCTTGCTCTCGCGGAAATCGGCACGCGGTTTCCAGCCGTCGGGCTTTGGCTTCCAGCCGCCGCTCTGCGGAGGGCGACCCTCGCCGCGCGGTTTCCAGCCTTCGCGCCGGGGCGGCCGGTCGCCGCCCTCCGGCTTGCGGAAATCGGCACGCGGTTTCCAGCCGTCGGGTTTTGGCTTCCAGCCGCCGCTCTGCGGCGGACGACCCTCGCCGCGCGGCTTCCAGCCTTCGCGCCGGGGTGGCCGGTCGCCGCCCTCCGGCTTGCGGAAGTCGGCACGCGGTTTCCAGCCGTCGGGCTTCGGCTTCCAGCCTTCGCGCCGTGGCGGCCGGCTCTCGTCGCGCGTCTTCGCGTCTTCTCCCTGCGGAGGGCGATCTTCCCGGTCCTTCCGCTCGCGGAAATCGGCACGCGGTTTCCAGCCCTCGGGTTTTGGCTTCCAGCCGCCGCTCTGTGGCGGACGACCCTCGCCGCGCGGTTTCCAGCCTTCGCGCCGGGGCGGCCGGTCGCCGCCCTCCCGCTTGCGGAAATCAGCACGCGGTTTCCAGCCATCGGGCTTCGGCTTCCAGCCTTCGCGCCGTGGCGGCCGGCTCTCGTCGCGCGTCTTCCCGTCTTCTCCCTGCGGAGGGCGATCTTCCCGGTCCTTCCTCTCGCGGAAGTCAGCACGCGGTTTCCAGCCGTCGGGTTTTGGCTTCCATACGCCGCTTTGCGGAGGGCGGCCCTCTCCGCGCGGCTTCCAGCCCTCGGGCTTTGGTGGACGGCCCTCGGCGGGGTTCTTCTCGTCCGCTCCCTGCGGAGGGCGATCTTCGTGGCGCGGTCTCCACCGGCCCTGGCGGTCTCCTTCGCCCCTTCGCTTTCCTTCGCGGTCCGTCCTCTCGCGGATCATCGCGGCCTGCGCTTCTTCTTCCGAGTACCAGAGCTTGCCGCGCGCAAAGTAGCGAAGCTGCGCGTCGGGCTGCTTCGCCTGGATCTGTTTGAACGTCGGCAGCAGTTCGTCGCGGGTGCCGGAACGGAAGGCCGTGGCCTGTCCGCCGAAGATGATCGTCCAGTAGGTGAAACGTGGCGGCATTTAGTACTGATCCGAGGAGCGTGGCCCCTCGGACTCCCTTGAACGCGCGCGCAGTGCTGGCTCGCGTCGCGTGGTCATGCCTCGGTTCCGCGTTCGAGGCGCTTCAGTTTTTCGATGAGCGTGGTTCGCTTCAGGTTGAGCAGGCGCGCCGCCTGCACCTTGTTACCCTGCGTCCGCTCCAGCGAGCGTTTGATCAGCGTCAGCTCGACGTCTTCGATGTATTTCTCCAGGTCGAGGCCATCGTCGGGAAACCAGGCCGAGCGATCTTCGGCTTCGTGCGCCGCGGCCTGGATGATCTCCGTGCCGAGATCGGCGACGTCGATCTGCGTGCGTCCGTGGCTGAACGCCATGGCCCGCTCGACGACGTTCTCGAGCTGGCGGACGTTGCCCGGCCACGAATAATCCATCAGCCGCCGCAGCGCTTCCTGCGACATCGTCACGCTTCTGGGCGGTAACTGTTCCGCGCCGAGCCGCTCCAGGAAATGCTGCGCCAGCAACGGGATGTCCTCGCGCCGCTCGCGCAGCGACGGCAGACGCACGGGGATGACGTTCAGGCGGTAGAAGAGGTCCTCGCGGAAGGTCCCCTCGTGCACCATCTTCGGCAGGTCGGAATGCGTTGCCGCGATGACGCGGACGTCGATCTTGACGGTGTGGGAGTCGCCGACGCGCTCGAATTCCCGCTCCTGCAGCACGCGCAGCAGCTTCGCCTGCAGCGACGCGCTCATCGTGCCCACCTCGTCGAGGAAGAACGTTCCTTTGTGCGCCTGTTCCAGACGTCCCTGCCGCGTGCCGACCGCGCCGGTGAACGCGCCGCGCACGTGCCCGAAGAGCTCCGCCTCGAGCAGCGTTTCGGGGATGGCGCTGCAGTTGATAGCGACGAAACGGTTACCGCGCCGCGGACTGTTGTGATGGATGGCGCGCGCGGCCAGCTCCTTCCCCGTTCCCGTCTCGCCGGTGATCAGTACGGTGCTCGAGGTGGCGGCCACGGTTTCGAGCAACTGGAAGAGATCGCGCATCACCCGGCTCCGACCCACGAGCCCGTCGATGCGATAGCGCTCCTCGAGCTGAGAACGAAGATAGGCGTTTTCGGATCGGAGACGGCGCTGTTCGAGTGCCGAATTGAGGACGTGCAGCAGCGCGTCGAACTGGAACGGCTTGGTGATGAAGTCAGCCGCCCCCTGTTTGATGCTGTTGACCGCGTCCTTGACCGTCCCGAAGCCGGTGATCACGATCGCGATGATCTCGGGATAGCGTTCGAGCGCGGCGTCGAGCACTGCGCGTCCGTCGACGCCAGGCAGGCGCAGATCGGTGACGATGATGTCGAAGGCAAACGCGGCCAGGCGCGCGAGCGCCTCCTCGCCGCTGCCGGCCTGCTCCACGACGAATCCGTGGTCGGCGAGCCGTTCCGCGATGGCTTCCCGCAAAGCCGCCTCGTCGTCAACGAGCAGCAGATGTTTCGCGTTTTCAGGCATTTAATCGGGCGGCGGTATTTTGACACCCGTCTCGATCGCGGTCAACCATCGGCTGCGGGCAACGGCCTACAGGCGATCGGGCCCGCCTCCGATAACTTTCAACGAACCCAGCGCGGGCTGCACGAGGCCGTCTCGCGAGTACACAGGAACGAGCGCAGCGAGTGAGCCACGCCACCGGAGCGCGCCGGCGAATCGGCGCGCGCGAGAGCGTGCAGGGAGTCTGCGGGCCAAGCCCCCAGACGGAAAAATGATGATGGATCGCAAGACCATTTCAATCATGAAGGCGTGCGAGCTGGTTGGTGTCAGCCGGCGCACCATCTACAACTGGATCGCCAGCGGCAAGGTCGAGTACGTCCGCACGGCCGGCGGCTCGGTCCGCATCTTCGTCGACACGCTCTGGCGCGAGCCAGGCCGCAGCGGGGAGCTGACGCGCAAAGAAGCCTCATGATGCCGGCCGCCGACAATCGTTCCCGCTCGACCGTGGAAGACGGCGGCGATCTCGGGCTCCTGTTCCACCGCCTGAACAACCAGCTCGGGATCATCCTCGCCAACGCCGAACTGCTCGAGGCCAAGAGCGCCGACGAGATGGGGCGCGCCCGCGCCTCTCAAGTCGTCGGAAGCGTGCTCGACGCGATGGCCACCGCGCGCGAAATCCGCCAGCGTCTCAAGTAAGCCCCGCGAAGCGCCTCCGCCAGCCAATTTATTGACACTACGACCCGTTTGCCGTCAAATTTATGACGGCGCCTTCCTGCGCTTTCACAGACATGCACATGGAGGCATGAAAGTAACTGCTTCTACACGAGTATGTTACGGGCTTCACCGTCGTCGCGCCAGTCTTCGCTTTCCATTCGTTTTCTAGCTGGTACCTTCGTTGCGGTTGGGCTTATCGCCATCGCGTCCCGCACCAGCCCGGTGCAGGCGCCAAAGGAGACCGAGCCCATGCAGCGTCAGCCACTCGTCGCCAGTCAACGTGAGCGCATCGCCGCCGGACTTCCGTTCGTGGAATCGCTGGCGCGGCGTGTCGCCTCGTCCATGCCGCACTCGATTGAGCTCGGCGACCTCGTGCAGGATGGGATGCTCGGCCTCATTGACGCCGCCTTCCGCTTCGACGAGGCGCGCGGGATCAAGTTCGAGACGTTTGCCGAACGCCGGGTGCGAGGCGCGATGATCGACGCGCTGCGCCGGGACGCGTGGCCCCGCGGCGTGCGTCGTCAGCGGCGGGAGCTCGAGGCCGCGCGCGAGGAACTGCGCCGCGAGCTCGGCTCGGAGCCGTCGCTGGCTGATCTCGCCGCGCGCGTCGGGTCCGACGAAGCGCGGCTGAGCCGCACGATCGTTCGTATCAACACCATCGAGTCGACCTCGCCGTTATCGGCGGGCGACAAAGTCGACGGGTCGACGCTGCCGACGGCACTCGTGCCCTCCGAGCCGGCGGCGCCCGATCGCGCATACGAGGATCTCGAGGTCCGCGAGCGCGTGCGCGCCGCCATCGGTTCGCTGCCGCCGCGCGAGCGCAAGGTGATCGGCCTCTACTACTATCAGGAAGCGACAATGAAACAGATTGGCGCCGCGATTGGCGTCAACGAGTCGCGCGTCAGCCAGTTGCACGCGCGCGCCGTTCAGCGCCTCCGCACGGCGCTCGGCGCCGAGTGCTCCATGGAAGAGGCCGCCCGCGCCATGCGTCCGGCGATCATCTCGTTCCAGCAGACGATGCTGCGCTTGAAGAAGACCAGACCGACGGAGACGACGGTGCGGGCGGATGTCCCGGCCGTCGTCCTTCCCTACAAGAAGGCTGTGGCGAAGACGCCGCCCCGGCGGCGCCTGGTGGCGGCTGGACGCCTCGCGGCCGCGCAGTAGGCCGACGCGCACACCTTCCGGATCTGCCCGGCGCGGCGAGGCAGATCTGGAGCGTGTGCGGCTCTACGTTGGGATACGCGCGAGTCTAGCCGACGCTCTCTCTGGCGGTTCGCAGCAGATCGCGCAGGCGGAACGGCTTGGCGAGCCAGCGGCAGCCGCATTCCTCGAGAAACTGCTCCGCCTCGGTGCCGGCGACGTCGCCGGTGACGAAAACGATCCGACGCGCGATCTCGGGGTGCTCACGCTCGAGCGTGCGATAGAACGTCATACCATCGACGCGCGGCATCTTCAGGTCGCAGATAATCAGGTCGTAGATCCGCGCCTCGACCCGCAACAGCGCCTCGGCGCCGTCGCGGGCGCGATCGACCGTGAACCCCGCGTCTGAGAGCGACTCTGCCACGGCGGCGCCGAGCGCCTCCTCGTCTTCCACGACCAACACGACGGATCCCGCGCCCCCATCCGGCGCGGCCGCGCCCTGTGGCGCAATCGGCTTGACCGGCGCGTCGGTGACCGGCAGCGCGATGAGGAACGACGCGCCGCTTCCAGGCATCGAGTTCACCGTGATCCGGCCGCCGTGCTCCTGAACGATGGCGTAGGCCACGGTCAGCCCGAGCCCGGTCCCTTTGCCGACCTCTTTCGTCGTGAAGAACGGATCGAAGATCTTCGGTTGCACGTCTTCGGTCATGCCGGGCCCGTCGTCGTTGACCTCCAGCATCACGACGTCGCTGTCGAAGTCGTGCCAGGTGCGGAGCACGAGTGTGCCGTGGCCGTGGGCGCCGATCATCGCCTGTTCGGCGTTGATGATCAGGTTGAGCAGCACCTGCTGGAACTGGTGCGGATCGGCGAAGACGAGCGGCAGGCCGGCGGCGAGCGCCTCGATCACCGTGACGTTGTGCAGACGCTGCTCGTACGAGCGAAGCGCGAGGGTCTGCCGGGTGACCTGGTTGACGTCGACCATGGCGCGCGTGGTGTGCCGCTTGCGCGCGAACGTCAGCAGGTTCCGGACGATCTTCGCGGCTCGCTCCGACTCGCTGAGGATGGTCTCGAGGCCGCGCCTGGTCTGCTCGTCGATCTGTGCCGGCGGCCGCTGCGACAGCCGTTCGGCCCAGGTCAGGATGGTCGCGAGCGGGTTGTTCAACTCGTGCGCGACCCCCGAGATCGTCTGGCCGAGCGCCGCCAGCTTCTCGGCCTGGAGCAGCTGGTGATAGAGGTCGCGCGCCTGGTCCTCGAGCCGCTTGCGCTCGCTGACGTCGCGCATCAGCGCCTCGATGCGCAGGCCGCCCGTTTCGTCGGTTTCGACGTGCGCGGTCACCTCGACCCAGATCGCGACCTTGTCGGCGCGGCGCAGCCGCAGCAGATAGTCGGTCAACGCGCCGTCGCGCCGCAGCCGTGCGAGGAATGCATCGCGCGCCTGCGAGTCGACGAAGGTGTCGGGATCGAACGGGCGGATGGCGTTCTCGGCGGCGTCGGCGGCGAAGCCGAACATCAGCTTGAGGTGGGGGTTGGCGGCGGCGGTGCGGGTCGATGCGTCGTCGATTACGCCGATGTAGACGCCTTCGTGGACCGCTTCGAAGAGGCGCGCGAAACCTTCGATCGTCTGGCGCTCGGCAGCCCCGGCCTGACGGCTGGTCCCTGCCGGCGTCTCGTCCGGGTTCGCGTCGGCGCGCAGCCGCTCCGCGGGCCGCTCCATGCCGCGCGCGCTCACTTCCCGACCGGGGGCGTCGGGGTCATCGTTGAGAAATGCGGACGATATTCCGCTTCGATGGTGGCGCGGATGGCGCCGATCGGCGCGCCCGACGCGTGCATCTGCATCGCCTCACGGGCGACGTCGAGGCAGACCCCTCAACCAATGCCGTGCGGCTCCCACGCGGTGACGCGGCCGCGCTCATCGCGCGCGGCGACGAAGCAGTCGTCGTTGTTTCGATGCCCGCGGTTCTCGCAGCCGCAGAAGCACGGAATGTGGCTGAGCACTTCCGGATGGTCGCCGGCGAAATGGAAGACCGCTTCGACGACGTCCCTCGGCCGGGCGGGTGGAAACGGGACGTCCGGCAACGGCAGCCAATCCGAACCGCGCGCGGGCTGCGATGTCTCGGAGACGGCGACGGGCGGTGGCGTTTGCGGCTGCGATTGTTGCGCAGGCGGCGCAGGGTCGCTGCCGCATCCGCTCGCCGCCAGGCACGCACCGATGATCGCCAGCCGCGCCCACCGCATGGCGTCATCTTAGCATCGCGCCGCGCACGCCACGGGTGATAATCGGACGGGATGCACGAGCCGACGCTCTTCACTGGCCAGGATGTGGCACAGCCGAACACGGATCCATCGAGGCCCCTTCGAGCCGCTGCGATGATCGGGTTCCGATGACCTCGCCGCGGGAGCGCAAAATTGCTCTCTCTGCCTGGATCGCGGTGTGCCTGCTGTGGGGCACCACGTATCTCGGGATCCGGATCTGTCTCGACACGATGCCGCCGCTGCTGATGGGAGGTCTGCGCTGGTTCACGGCCGGCGCGCTGCTGGCCTTGTATCTGCTGGCGCGCCGCGAGCCGGCGCCCGCGCGTGCGACCTGGGGCGGCATCACACTGCTCGGATTCCTGATGATGGGGCTCGGCAACGGCGGTGTCGTGTGGGCGGAGCAGACGGTGCCGAGCGGACTCGCGGCGGTGATCGTCGCGTCCGCACCGTTCTGGATGGCGGGTGTCGAGGCCTGCCGCAAGGACGGAGAGCGCCTATCCCGGGCCAGCGCGATCGGCTTCGCGCTCGGCTTCACCGGCATCGTCCTGCTCGTCTGGCCTGAACTCAAGTCGTCGGCGACCGCCGGATCGCGCGCGGGGTTCGTCGTCGGCTTGGTCTCGCTGCAGATCGCCTGTGTCGGCTGGTCGTCCGGGTCGTCGTATTCGAAGCGCCACGCGCGCGGAGAGAACATCCTGTGGGTGGCGGCCGGACAGATGCTGACCGGCGGCGCGATGATGATCGTGGCCGGCACCCTGCGCGGGGAGTGGGCGTCGCTCTATTTCACCACCAGGACGATGGTCGCGTTCTCCTACCTGGCGACGATCGCCGCGATCGGTGGCTTCGTGGCCTACACATATGCCGTGCGCCACCTGCCGCTGTCGCTGGTGTCGCTGTACGCGTACGTGAATCCCGTGATCGCCGTGGCACTCGGAGTGACGGTGCTCGGCGAGGCGTTCACGTGGCGCATGGGCCTCGCCGCCGGTCTCGTGTTCGGCGGCGTGGCCGTCGTTCAGCGCTGGGGTCAGACGCGCCGGCCGCTGATCAACCGCACCAGGAAGAGCACGATGGCGATGACCAGCAGTACGTAGATGAAGTTGCCGAGCGTGTAGCCGCTGACCATGCCAAGCAGCCACAGGACGATCAGGATGACCGCAATCGTTTCGAGCATTGTTCCTCGTCTCCTTCGCGCCACCCTCGGCGCTCGTGCCGCTCTACCGAGCAACGCACGTGCCACGAGCCCTTCCGTTTGGTCGAAGCCGTTTGTCGTTGTGGTGCTTGTAGTTGCAGGGCTTGGCGCCACGGCCGAGCTGGCGCGCGCGCAGGACGCGCAGCAGCCCGCTACCACATCAGAGAACGACACGACATCCGATGTCCTGAAGTTCCTCGGCGGCGGGGCTGTCGGCCTCGCCGCGCACGAGAGCGGCCATCTGCTGTTCGACGCGATCTTCGGCGCCCACGCCCGCCTCGAGCCGGTCTCGTTCCACGGCATCCCGTTTTTCGCGATCACTCACGACAACGGGCTGACGCCGCGCAAGGAATTCGTCATCGACTCGGCGGGTTTTTGGGTCCAGGAAGGCACCAACGAATGGATCCTGTCGTCGCGGCGGAACCTCCGCCACGAGTCGGCGCCATTCACCAAAGGGGTGGTGGCGTTCAACGTCCTGACCTCGTTTGGGTATGCGGGCGCGGCGTTCGCCCGCACCGGTCCGGTGGAGCGCGATACGCGCGGCATGGCCGAGTCGCTCGGCTGGAAGGAGCCCTACGTCGGCCTGCTGATTCTCGCGCCGGCCGTGCTCGACATGATCCGCTACTACCGTCCCGATGCGCCCTGGGCGGTGTGGGCCTCGCGCGGCTCGAAGCTGTTCGGGGTCGTGCTGGTTTTCAAATAGCGCCCGGCGTCAGGACCGGGCCGGGCCGAGCGCGAACGTCATCGTGCCTTCGACGACCACCTTGCCGTCGACGCGCGCGATGCCGTGCAGCACGCCCATGCGGCTGCGCAGTCGCTTGACCACCGCTTCGATCACCACCACGTCGCCGGGGTGGACGGGACGCCGGTAGCGCACCCGTTCGATGCCGGCAAAGAACGGCAGGCGCTGGCGGTTCTCGGCCTTGGCGAGGATGAGGATGGCGCCGACCTGCGCGATGGCTTCGGTCAGGATCGTCGGCGGCATCACCGGACGCGTGCCGTCGCCTTGCGCGAGGTTGCGTTCGTTGAGCGTGACGTTCTTGATCCCGACGATCCGCTTGTCCATCTCCAGCTCGGTGATGCGATCCACGAGCAGCAGCGGATAGCGGTGCGGCAGGATGCGCTCGATCGTGGCGTGATCGAGCGGGAGCGTCAGATCCTCCATGAACTTGCCAGTATAATCAAAAGACACCAGCGAATGCTTCCGCCCCCGCAACTGCGTGAGCAGGAAACGCTCACCACCCTCATCGATCTCGGCCGACAGGTCGCCGGCGTACTCGACGTCAGCGAGCTGCTCGCACAGATTCCGCGCCTGATCGCGCGGCTGATCGAGTTCGACGCGTTCGCCGTGTACCTGCTCGACGAGCGCCGCGGCGATCTGCGCGTCGCCTACGGCGTCGGCTACCCGCAGCAGTCCGATCCGTCGCGGTTGAAACCGGGCCAGGGGCTGGTCGGCGCCGCGATTGCGAGCCAGATGCCGCTGATGGTCAACGACGTGGCGGGCGATCCGCGCTATGTGACGATGGTGCCGGGGATGGCGTCGGAGCTGGTGGTGCCGCTGCTGCACAAGAAGCGGGCGATCGGCGCGCTCAACATCCTCAGCCGCCACCGCGACCAGTTCGCCGCCGCCGACGTCGAGCTGCTGCGCCAGTTCGCCGCGCACGTCGCCGTCAGCATCGTCAACGCGCAGCTCTTCGAGCGCGTGCGCAGCGACGCCGACGCGTTCGAGACGCTGGCCGAGATCGGCCGCGACGTCGCGTCGGTTCTCGACGTCGAAGAGCTGTTCTCGCGCATCGCGCACGCGACGCGCCGGGTCATCGACTACCGGACGTTCGGCCTGTGGCTCCTCGACGAGGAGCGGGCGGAACTCGAGATCAAGATTGCCGTCCAGTACGGGGAGAAGGTCGACGTGCCGCGCATCGGCGTCGGCGAAGGACTGGTCGGCTATGCCGCGCTGCACAGGGAGCCGGTCCTCGTGCCCGACGTCGCGGCCGATCCTCGCTACATCAACGTGGTGGCCGACGTCCGGTCGGAGCTGGCGATTCCGATGCTGCTGAAGGATCGCTGCATCGGGGTGTTCGATCTCGAGAGTCCGGAGCTGGATGCGTTCACCAAGCGCGACGTCGAGATCCTGACGCTGCTCGCCAGCCAGGCGGCGGTGGCGATCGAGAATGCGCGGCTCTACGAGACCGTCCGGGCCAACGAAGTGCGCCTGGAAAAGGAAGTCCGCTTCGCGCAGCGCGTCCAGGCGGCCCTGCTGCCGGTCGGCCTGCCGAAACGGATGAAGGGAGTCGACGTCGCGGCGAGCTTCGCGCCGGCCCGCGAGCTGGGCGGCGACTTCCACGATTTCCTGTCGCCGGAAGCCAACACCCTGGCGGTGGCGCTCGGTGACGTCTCCGGCAAGGGAGTGCCCGCCGCGCTCTACAGCGTGTTTGCCGCGGAGCTGATCCGCGGCCGCACGTTCCGGCGGCGCTTCCTGCCCGATCGCTCGGGGCCGGCCAGCGTGCTCTCGTCGGTGAACACCATCCTCTATCAGCGGCAGCTCGAGGAGTACTACTGCACGCTCTGCTACGCGATCTTCGATCTGAAGCGGCGGGTGGTGACGCTGGCGAATTCCGGCCTGCCGTATCCGATTCGCGCGTCGGCCGACGGCGTCGCGGCGATCGAACTGCCCGGCGTGCCGCTCGGATCGTTTCAGGGATCGACGTACGACGAGATCAGCGTCGCTCTCCATACCGGCGACGTCTTCGTCTTCTGCAGCGATGGAGTGTCGGAGGCGATGAACGTGAAGGGTGAGGAATTCGGCGCCGAGCGCTTGATCGCCACGGTCGAACGATCCCGCCATCTTGCTCCCCGCGCGATCGTCGACGACATCTTCCTAAGTGCCGAAGCCTTTCGCGATGGCGCGCCGCCCAACGACGACATGACCGCCGTGGCAGTCAAGATCACCGGGTGACGGGGGATCGGGTGACGTGGGATCGGGTGATCGGGTGATCTTCTGCTCCGAGATCACCCGATCACCAGATCCCACATCACCCGATCGAGAGAGCGTGGCCGCACGAAATCGCCAACTTGCGACGGGATACGGCGATGCCAGCGCCTGCCTTAATTAGCGCATCCCGTTGATTCCGCGCGGCCGACTCCCACCACATCAAAACGTGTGCCCGCAGGATCCGGGCGGAATTCGCGAATTCGCGCCGGCACTGTCCTCGACCGGCGTCCGATCGAGATGACGCGCTGACCTGCGCGCAGGACGCTCCGCACAACCTTTCCAAAATCCGCCGCGTCTGACCTCTTGTTGACACGATTGGAGGCACGGTCATGAACGGATGCAAACGGGCCGCGTTCGCCGCGGCGGTGGTGATGGCGGCGGGGCTGTTTCCGTCGGCAGCAGTGCAGGGCCAGAGCCGCGATCGGCTCGTCCACGCGATCGACGTCGGGCGCGGGGCTCGCCTGGGGATCTCGGTGAGCGACGTCGAGGACTCGGACAGCACGAGTGCCAAGGCCGCGAAGAGCGGCGTCATCATCGACACCGTCGAGCCGGGTGGGCCAGCCGACAAGGCCGGACTCAAGCCGGGCGACGCGATCACGGAATTCGACAGCGAGCGGGTGCGCAGTGTGCGGCAGTTCGCGCGTCTGGTACAGGAGACTCCCCCAGAACGAACGCTCCCGATGGCGGTCTTCCGTGGCGGGCAGCGGATGACCGTCAACGTCACCGCGGAGCAGGGCCGGTTTGACGATGACTTCTCGGTGCGGCTGCTCGAGACGCCGCTGGCGCGTCTGGCGACGCCGCCGCTCCCGCCCATGCCGCCTGCCGCGCCTCGCGCGCCCGCGCCACCAGCGCCGCCCGCGCCGGGTCTGGGGTTCGAAGTGTTTCGACTCGGCGCCGGGCCGCGACTGGGGATCAGCATCGAATCGCTCGACGATCAGCTTGCGCAGTACTTCGGCGTGAAGGACGGCACGCTCGTCCGCTCCGTCACCCAGGGTTCGGCGGGGGAGAAGGCCGGGCTGAAGGCGGGAGACGTCATCACGGCGGTGAACGGGCGCCCGGTCTACGACACGTCCGATGTGACGCGTGCGCTCGATCGCGTCGAGGGCACGGGGGAGTTCACGCTCGACGTGATGCGCGATCGCAAGCCACAGACCTTGAAGGGCAAGCTCGAGCCACGGCAGGCCAACCGCAAGTCGGTGATGTGAAAGCCGGCGAGGCCGGGCAGGCGAGCCCGAAGGGGACGGCCCTCGGAACGAACTCGACTAGCCCGCGGCTTCGGCGCGGCGGGTCGACGGCGGCCCGACCAGGGTCGACAGCTGCGAGGCGATGAGCGTGGCCGCGGCCAGCATCGGCGCGCGTTGCTCGCCGCCGTTCTTCATTTCGACCGCCATCACGCCGAGGCACCCGGCGGGGGTGACGAGCGGAGCGGCAAGCGCGCCGTTCGACACGGCGTCTCCTTTGACTGATTGCAGCAGTCCGGTGCGATAGGCGGACGCGGTGACGTTGTCGGCGTCGCGCGACAGTGTCCCCAGTCGATTCGCCAGTCGCGGCGGGTAGCCCTGGACGAAGATCGGCGAGAGTTCGCGTCCGTCGGGATCGGCGATCCAGAGGACGATCCCGCTGGCATCGAGCAGCGCGGTCGCCCGCTCGAGCAGGGGTTGCACGGCG
Organism: Vicinamibacterales bacterium; assembly: GCA_036496585.1. Classification (NCBI taxonomy): domain Bacteria; kingdom Pseudomonadati; phylum Acidobacteriota; class Vicinamibacteria; order Vicinamibacterales; species Vicinamibacterales bacterium. Next base: position 39,665 of record DASXLB010000030.1, on the reverse strand, counting down.
TGGGTGTCGGCGACGCGCGCCAGATCGCCGCACAGGGCGGCCACCGCCGCGAGATCGAGCGCCTGTGCCTGCGCGGCGGGAACCGGCGCCGCCGGGCGGGCCGCGACGACGGGCCGTTCCGGCGTGTCGATTGGGAGTTCGCGCAGCGTGATCGACGTCGCCACGGCCGTTTCGGGCGCTCTCTTGCGCGTTGGTACAGGGGCCAACAGCAGGAGTACCAGCGCCGCGCTGCCGGCCCCTGCGCCCAGCGCTGCCGCTTCACGCCGTCGCGACTCCGCCGCTGCCGTTTCCTGCGCCGAGGTTTCAGCGGCGATCGCCCGTGCGATCGACCAGGTCAGCCGGTCGGTCAGCTCGAAGCCGTCGGCAAAAATCGCGTCCGAAGCCTGCGCGAGCTGATGCGTGTGCGTGAGATCGCGCACGTGGCGGTCGAGCTGCTTGAAGTTCTCGAGCGCGGCGGCCGCCGCGCCGGCCGCGGCAAACGCCTCCGGCGACGAGAGGTGCGATTTGAACAATGCCAGGACGTCGTCGAGATCCGTCGAGAGCGCGGCGACGCGAGCGAACCAGAAATCCTCGCCCTGACCGGCTGCGACGTAGGCCTGCTGCGCGGCGCGCAGATCGCCGGCGTCGACGAGTGCGCGGCGGCTCGCGTCGCCGGCAAGACGCAACGATGTGTCGGAGGCTTGGCTGCGCGCGGCAGATGACCAGAGCAGCGCGCCGGATGCGGCGAGGGCGGCCACACCGGCAAAGGCCAGCACGACGCGTACCCACGACCTGATCATCGCACGTTACTATAACATCTCGCACGCGCATGCCCCCAGACGGTGTCGTGGCGATCGTCAATCCGTTCGCCGGTGCCGGCGCGACGCGCGACGCTCCGCAGGTGCGCCAGCGACTGCTCGAGGAACGGTTCGCCGCCGCGGGAGTCACGGGCTGTGTGCGCTTCACCGAGCGCGCCGGTCACGCGGGCGAGCTGGCGCGGGCGGCGCTCGACGCCGGCGCCGCGCTGGTCATCGCGTGGGGCGGCGACGGCACGATCAACGAGATCGCGTCGGCGGTCTCCGGTTCGCGCACGCCGCTCGGCATCGTCCCGGCCGGCTCGGGCAACGGCTTCGCCAACGAGCTGGGACTCGATTCCGTGCCGCGGCGCGCCATCGACACGGCGCTGCTCGGTCGCGATCGCGTCATTGATGGCGGCGAGTTCGACGGCCGTCGGTTCTTCAACATCGCCGGCACGGGGCTCGACGCGGCAGTCGCCGAGCGGTTCAACACGCGTCCCCGGGGGCGGCGGGGCCTCGGGCCCTATCTGCGCATCACCGCGCGCGAGCTGATGCGCTACAAGAGCCTCCGGTACCGCATTCGCCTCGACGGCGACGAGATCGTCACGACGGCGCTTTTCGTCGTCTTCGCCAACGGCCGCGAGTTCGGCAATCGGATCCGCATCGCCCCTGGCGCGAAACTCGACGACGGCCTGCTCGAGGCGATCGTGGTGGAGGACCGCCCACCGCTCGCGCGCCTCTGGAGCAGCCGGTTTGCGGCGCTGGGCCGCCTCGAACGAACGCCCGGCATGATCGTACGAGGCGTGAGGCAGGCGTCGATCGAGACCGATCGCGAGATCGTCTATCAGATCGACGGTGAAACAGGCCGCGCTCCCGGCCGGGTCGAGATCCGGGTGGTACCGGCAACGCTGACCGTGCGGGTGGCGCGGTGAAGCGAGGCGCAGGGCGTGAGGCCAGGGAAAGGACGGGTCGTGACGTATGGCTGATATAGACGCACTCATCGAGGCAGCGAAGGCTGGGGATCTGGGAAAGGTGCAGGCTCTGCTTGCCGGCAATTTCCTGCTGGCGAGCCAGCGTCTGCCCGGCGGGGAGTCGCCGCTGATGTCTGCGCTGTACCGTGGGCATCACGACGTCGTCGCGGCGGTGGTCGAGGCAGGCGCGGAGATCGACGTGTTCGCCGCGTCAGCGATGGGGCGGGTGGAGGATCTGCGCCGCCGGCTGAACGCGTCTTCCGTCAACGTGCATGCGTACGACGGCTGGACCCCGCTGCACCTCGCAGCGTTTTTCGGACACCGGGACGCCGCCGGCGTCCTGCTCGACGCGGGCGCGCCGGTTGACGCGGTTTCGAGGAACGCGCTGGCGAACACGCCACTCCATGCGGCTACCGCCGGCAAGCACGCCGACGTGGCGCTCTTGCTGCTCGAGCGCGGCGCCGATCCGCTCAAGGTTGACTCCGGTGGCTATACGGCCCTGGAGATCGCCCGCCAGAATCAGCTGGATGGAGTGGTCGCGGCTATGTCACCCGAGCGGCGCTGAGCGGATGAGGTCGCCCGTCGCCCTCGCCGTCAGAACGTCGGCAGATAGGGCTGCAGATAGCGGGTGATGATGGTGAGCTGGCCGGTCATGATCAGCAGGCCGATGACGATCAGCAGCGCGCCTGAGACCAGCTCCACGGCGTGGTAATAGCGGCGGATTCGTTTGGCGGCGCCGAAGAACTGGTTGATGGCCAGCGACGTGAGGAGGAAGGGAATCCCGAGGCCCATCGAGTAGACCGCCAGCAGCGTGACCCCTTCGGTGACGCTGTTCTTCGACCCGGCGATTGCGAGGATACCGCCCAGGATCGGGCCGATGCACGGCGTCCAGCCGAAGGCGAACGCCACGCCGACCAGGACGGCGCCCAGAGGGCCGGCTGGCTTGCGCTGCGAGTGCATCCGCTTTTCCGACTCCAGGAACGACAGCCGGAACACGCCCATCGTGTGCAGGCCGAAGACCACCAGGATCACGCCCGCGATCTTGCTCAGCAGCGGCAGCCGCGCAAACAGGAACTTGCCGATCGCTGTCGCCGAGGCGCCGAGGAGCACGAACACGATCGAGAACCCGAGGACGAAGGCGAGCGACGTCAGGAAAACCTGCAGCCGCGACGTCGTCGGCGCAACGTCGGCGCGCATCTCCTCGACCGACACCCCCGACACGAACGAGATATAGCCGGGGATGAGCGGCAGCACGCACGGAGACACGAACGACAGGAAGCCGGCGGCAAACGCGGCCAGGAGCGTGATCTGCTGGTTCACTTACTCAGTCTTCGATGATCGGATGAGACTCACCGGAATCGTCGAAGGATCCGGCCGGACCTCGAATTTCACCGGCGGCAAGTCCTGGAACATCACGTCCCACTTCCAGCGCTCCGACGGGTTCGAGGCCTGCAGCCAGTTTTTCGCAGTGACCGGGCGCGCGAAGGCGATCGACGCCAGTCCTTCGTAGCGGGAGTTACCGGCGAGCGCCCGCGCCAGCTCGGCGCGAATCTCCCCGCTGCCTGTGTAGTCGAGCGGTAAGCCCAGCGCCCGCGCGAGGTTGACAAAAATCTGCCAGTCGTCGCGCGCGTCTCCCGGCGCCGCCAGCGCGCGCGCGGCGGCCTGCAGGCGGCCCTGCCCGCTGACATAGGTGGCGTCTTTCTCGAACGCGCAGCTGCCGGGCAGGACGACGTCGGCGGCGCGCGACAAATCGGTCATCAGCACGCCCTGGACGACCAGGAAGGCGAGCTTGCCGGCCTTTCGCGCCTCGACGATCCACGAGACGTCACCGATCGATCCGGCCGGTCCCGGGTCGAACACGTAGAGCGTTTTCACCGCGCCGCTCTCGATCTGCCGGCGGAATGTCGCGAGATCGGCCTCTCCGCTGGCGCCGCGGTTGACGGGGAAGCCGAGATCGGCCGCGCCGTTCACATTCGGCGCGTCGACCGGCGGGACGTGGAATTTCGTGTTCGCCGGCTGCGGTTTCTCGCGCACGCGCCAGCTCACCGCGACGCCGTCTTCGGGAATGCCGAAGGCGCCGCCAAGGCGGCCGACGACGAACAGCTCCTCGAGCGACGCGTGCGCTGAAATCAGGAACCGCACGGCACCGTTACCGCCGTTCGCTTCGACCCCTGCTGCGACCGTGGCCAGCGCGCCTTGCCAGTCGGCCGGCTGCTGGAGCCCCGCGGCGGTCCGCACGAGCGGCGTATGCAGGCGGTCGTCCCCTTCGATCCAGTGATAGTCGAAGCGGCCGATGTCGCACATCCAGTAGCCGTTCACGTCCGGGTTGAAGCGCGGCGTCGTACGCACCAGTCGCGCGCCCTTTGCCCATTCCGGCTTGGCGCGCAGCCAGGCGGTGGTGTTGCAGCCGCGCTCGCAGAACGTGCAGATCGTGTCGACCGCGTCGGGGTTGTCCCATGGCCGCGACTTGAACCGGTAGTCGCGCGTCGTGATCGCGCCGACCGGGCAGACGTCCATCAGATTGCCGGAGATGAGCGAGTGCACCCCTTCCTCCTGGAAGGTGGCGATCTCGCTGCCGTAGCCGCGGTCGGTGATGCCGATTTGCGCGTCGCCGTCGACCTCGCGCATGAACCGCACGCAGCGCGTGCACAGGATGCACCGGTTGCGGTTGAGCATCAGCGTCGGGCCGAAGTCGACGTCGGCCTTCACCCCGTCGCCGTCGAACACGCGCCGCGGGAACTCCATGCGGCTCTCGTTCGGCCCGAACGAGTAGGAGAAGTCCTGCAGCGGGCATTCGCCGCCCTTGTCGCACACCGGGCAGTCGAGTGGATGGTTGATGAGCAGGAACTCGAACACGCTCGCCCGCGCTTCGACCACGTCGGGCGTCTCGGTCATCACCACCATGCCCTCGGCGGCCGGCGTCGAGCAGGCGGTCTGGAGTTTGGGCATCTTCTCGATCTTGACGAGACAGACGCGGCAGGAGCCGTCGATCCCCAGGCCCGGGTGGTAGCAGTAGTAGGGGACCTTGATGCCGTGCTCGATGGCCGCCTGCAGTACGGTCTTGCCCTTTTCGACCGTCAACGCACGGCCGTCGATCGTCAGGTTGACGGCGTTCTCCATAAGTCCCGGATCATATCAAGTTATGGCAGCGGCCCGGGTCGAACGGTCCCCGGGGGCCGCCGGGCCTCAGCGGTTCGAACCGGCGCCTATTTGTCGATGACCGCCAGCGCTCCGCCGTCCCGGTTCACGTCGACCGACCGGAGCGGCTTTTTCAGCGGCAGCGACTGGTCGACGACTCGCTCCGTGACCGCGACGACAACGTCTTCGCTCGTACCGTCGGCATAGCCGATCGTCACCGTCACAGGCAGATCGTAGACGTCGCCTCCCTGCTCGAAGTGGACCCGCAGGCTGCTGCTGTCGGCGGTATAGGCGAAGCGGACGGTCGGGACGCCGGCGGCATAGATCCAGCGATCGAAGAACCGTTCGAGCGATCGCCCGCCCGCCGCCTTCTCCATCGCGACGCGGAAGTCATCGGTCCCCGCCTTCTTGAACCGCCAGGTCTGGTAGAAATCGCGCAGGCCGGCAAAGAAGGCGTCGTCGCCGACCAGCCGGCGCAGCATGTGCAGGACCATCGCCCCCTTGTTGTAGACGAGCGCGCGGAAGACGCGCCCGTCGTCGCGGATGTGCCCGAGCCGGTAGCCCAGATACACCGGGCCCTGCGGGGACATCTCGATCGACCAGCGCCGCATCTGCTTCACGATGCTGGAGAAGGTGTCCGGCCCGCGCTCCTTGTCGGCATACATCGCCGCGAAGTACTGCGCGAACCCCTCGCTGATCCACTGCTCGTGGTAGTTCTTCCACCCGACGGCCTGGCCCCACCACTGGTGCGCGATCTCGTGCGCGATGAAGAACGACGGATATCCCTGAAACGCCACCGGATCGTTCGCCCAGACGTATGGTGTCGTCGGCAGCGGCTGGGTGAGCAGCGCGAAGTACGGCGGGCTGTGGCCGCCGGGCAGGTCGCCCTCGGTGATCGCCACCGTGAAGCTGTCGTAGGGGGCGTCGCCGAGAATCGACGCGTAGTACTTCAGGATGTCGGCAGCCTTGTCGCCGTACTGGCGCAGTCGATTGGCCTGCCGCCGGTTGGCCTCGACGACGAGCGTGAGCGGATCGCCGTCGTCCCGCAGCGTGAGTGTCTGGGCCGGGGCGGTCAGGAAGCGGCTGACGCTGAACGCGAGATAGCGCGCCGGCTGCCCGGACTCGAAGAGAAATCGTTTGCGCCCCTTCTGCCCGGCGGGGGCCGGCAGCAGCGCCGGCGCACCCTGCGAGGTGCCGCTCGCGACCACGTCGTACTCGCCCGGCACGATGATCGCAAGCGACGCCGTCGCGTAGTCGGTCACTGTGCCCTGCGGATACCAGTAACTGCGGTTGCTGAAGGTCCACTGCGGCTCCGCAGGAACGACCAGGTCGGGTAACGGCGCCTGCAGGCTCGGCCCCTGCTGCGGCGCGATCGCTTCCCGGTCGATGCTCTGGGGCAGCAGCCGTCCGCCGTAGGTGAAGGTCAGGTCGAAATCGCTACCCGGCGCGATCGTGCCCGGCAGCCCGATGAGCACATTGTTCTGGCCGACGACCCGCAAGTGCAGCAAGCGTCCGCCGAGCTGCGGCGAGCTGACCGATCGGATGACGAGCGAATCGGAGAGGTGGATCGTGAGCGTCCCGGCCAGCGCGTTGCGGCTGTGTACGGACAGCGTCGCTTCGCCGTCGAGCCACAGGCGCTCGGGAGCGAATGACGTCTCGATGCGGTAGTGCGTCACGTGGTAGTCGACGCTGTCGTCCTCACTGAAGAAGCGGCCGCGCGTCGCGAGCTTCTCCGCCGAGGTGTAGACGCAGATGTTGCGGCGGCGCCGCCGATCGAAGAACGAGATGTCTTCGGGCTCGGCCGACGATCGCGCGTAGGTCAGGGTGCCGAAGCGGCCGGTGCCGATCTCCCCGACGAAGTCGCCGCGCAGCGGCACCAGCGACCAGCGCTGTGTGCTCAAATCGTTGAGATCGATCTGGAAGCTGTTGGGCAGATTGGCCTCGAACACCTGCGCGGCGCGGCGCAGCTGCGCGGCGTCGACGGCGCGCGGGGTCAGCGATCCTGAGGCCAGCCGGTCGGCGAACTCCGCCGGCGACAGGCGGATGAACAGCGCCGAGAAGCCGGTCCGCAGCGCGGCCGCGCCGGAAAAGATCCGCAGCTGTCCGCGCTCCGACTCCGGCTCCGGTTTGAAATCAATCTCGCCCTGGCCGATGAAGACGATCGCCGTCGGGCCGTCCGGCACCCGTGCGGCAAAGGCGTAGCCGGCGATCAATCGCAGCGTCAGGTCCGGCGCCGAGACGACCGCGTTGCGCACGTCCCACTCGAGCGACGGATCCAGCGACAGCCGATACAGTCCGTCGATCTCGCCGAGGCGCTCGACGTCGGCGATCGCCCAGGCGTCGCTGCCGCGCCGTGGCGCCGCGTCGATGCGCCACGTCCAGACGTGACCCTCGCCCGCGGTGACGGTGAGCGTCTCGATCAGCAGGCGCTGGCGTCCGTTGTCCAGCGTCGCGCGGTCGCGCTCCTTGAGCGACAGCTCCCCAGCTCTGGGGTGCGTCATCCCGACCGCGAACTCGCTGAGCCGGACCCGGTCGAGCTCGGGTGCGGCGAGCGCGCGCAGCGCCTCCGAGTCGCCGGCGCGGATCGCCGCCTCGATGGACACCACCAGGCGCGTCACCGGATCCGCCGGAAGGTCCTGGGCCCGGGCCGGGGCGGACAGGAGCAAGAGGCACGCGGAAAGGAGCACGGCGCGCATCGACACGGTCATTATGGGACACTGGCGGCGGCACGCGGCCGGTGACGAACGGTGGGACTACTGGAGGCCGCCGCGCTTCAGAATCAGCACGGTGAGGTCGTCGGTGAAGCGCGAGTCGCGCGCGTGGGCCTCGACCGCTCGCAGAATGGCCGGCGCCAGCGCCGCGGGCGCCGCGTCAGTCCGTGACACCAGCACCTGCTCCAGCCCGCTCTCCTCGAACGGCAGCCCCGACGGGTTTTCGGCCTCGGTGATGCCGTCGCTGTAGAGCACCAGAAGATCCCCCGGGTCAACGTGCGTCTCGACCGCCCCGAAGGTGGACCCTTCGAACATCCCGAGCGCCACCCCCGTCCCGCCGAGCCTCTCGATCGTACCGCTGGCGCGGCGCAGGAGAGGCGGGTTCTGTCCGGCGTTCACGTAGGTGAGGGCGCCGGTGGACGGCGTGTACACCCCGTAGAAGAGCGTGATGAACCGCGACGCCGGGCTGTGGCGGCAGATCTGGGTGTTGAGTCGGGCCATCAGCGCCCGCGCCTCGAGCTGCTCGTCGACGAGTGTGCGCAGCACGGCGAGGAGAAGGGCCATCAGCAGCGCCGCCGGACTGCCCTTGCCGGCGACGTCGCCCAGCGTGACGATCACCCGGCCCTCGGCGTCGCCTGCCAGCGGCAGCACGTCGTAGAAATCGCCGCCGACCGTGTTGGCCGGCCGGGTCACGCCGCAGATCTCGGCATCGCCGGCGACATAGGTGCCGGTCGGCAGCATGGCCAGCTGGATCTCCCGCGCGACCTCCAGCTCCCCCTTCAGCGAAAGACGATCGGCGACTTCGAGCAGGAGGAGCAGGTTGATCAAGAGGATGCTGATGAGCAGCGACAGCGTGCCGCTGGCCCACTGCGGCGCGAAGACCGTCACGTGAAAGAACGGCGTGCCGAACGGGAGCTGGACGCTGCCCCATTGTCGGTAGAGCTCGAGGACGCCGATGAGCGCGACGACCAGCGAGATCAGGTAGAGCAGCCGGCGTGCCGGCGACAGCCGCAGCGTGAAGGCGACGAAGAGCTGGCGCGCGCGCAGCGCCAGGCGGCGCCACGGCGGCTCGCCGGCGAGGCGTTCCTCGTCCAGTCCGCGCGCGAAGAAGCGGTACGCCTCGCGGGTGTCGTGCGTGAAGAGGCGCTGCAGATCCTCGGCCGTGACGTCGCGCGCGACGTCGCGCGTCCAGGCGTCGATCCACCGGTCAGGCTTCGCCCGGCCCGACCTCCCCGCACGTTCGCTCCCACGCCGTCCTGACGCCACGTTCCTTCACGTCCTCAAATCAATCCGATCTCACGGCCGACGGCGTCGAACTGGTCGAGCGCGTACTGGAGATCCTCGCGCGTGTGCGTCGCCGTCACGATCGTCCGGACGCGCGCCCGGTTACGCGCGACAGTCGGGAACCCGATGCCCTGGGCGAACACTCCGCGTCCGAACAGCTTGTCCGACAGCAACATCGCCTTGTCGCCTTCGCCCGCGATGACCGGCGTGATCGGGCTCTCGCTCGACCCGGTGTCGAAGCCGAGTTGCTGCAGCCCCTCCTTGAAGAAACGAGTGTTGGACCAGAGTCGTTCGATGATTTCCGGCTCGGTCATGAGCACGTCGATCGCGGCCATGCAGGTCAGCACCACCGAGGGCGGATGCGAGGTCGAGAACAGAAACGGCCGCGCGCGGTGGTACAGGAATTCGACGAGGTTCGTATTTCCCGCCACATACCCGCCCAGCGCGCCGATCGCCTTCGAGAGCGTGCCCACCTGGATGTCTACCCGGCCGTGCATGCCGAAGTGATCGATCGTGCCCCGGCCGTGGCTGCCGAACACGCCACTCGCGTGGGCGTCGTCCACCATCATGATGCAGCCGGTCTCTTCCGCGAGCCCGCACAGCTCCGGCAGCGGCCCGAGATCGCCGTCCATGCTGAAGACGCCGTCGGTGATGAGCAGCTTCCGCTGACCCGCCGGGAGGTCCCCGATGATCCGCCGCGCCGCATCGACATCCTTGTGCGGGAACACTTTGATCGTGGCGCGGCTCAGCCGGCAGCCGTCGATGATGCTCGCGTGATTGAGCTCGTCGGAGATGACGACGTCCTCTTTGGTCAGGATCGCCGAGACCGTTCCGGCGTTCGCCGTGAAACCGCTCTGGAAGACGACGACCTTCTCCACCTTCTTGAACTCGGCCAGCTTGCGCTCGAGCTCCATGTGGATGTCCATCGTCCCCGCGATGGTGCGGACCGAGCCGGTGCCGACGCCGTACGCCTCGATCGCTTCGAGCGCCGCCGCGCGCAGCTTCGGATGGGTCGTCAGGCCGAGATAGTTGTTCGAGGAAAGGTTGACGACCGACGTGTGGTCGACGGTCGTGTGCGCTTTCTGTTCGTCCTCGAGAATACGCAGCTGGCGGTAGAGCTGCTGCTCGCGAAGGGAGTCGAGCTCGGTGCCGAGGAAGGCGAGCGGATCGTGACGCATAAGCGCGAATTATAGCCACGGATTCACGCGGCTACACGGATGGGTGTCCCGTTCGGCGTGCGGTTCGCCGGCAGACCGCCGCGGCGCCGGAACCGCCCGCGTCAGTCTTCCCGCAGCACTTCAGACGCCACGACCTGAAGGATCGCCGCCGTTGGCACCGCCAGGATGGCGCCGAGGATACCCGCCAGGCTGCCGCCGATGAGCAGCGCGACGATGACCGTGACCGCACTGACGCCAACCTGCCGGGACATGATCTTCGGCACCAGGACGTGGTTCTCGAGCTGCTGCTGCACGACGAAGAAGATCAAGACGACCACGACCTTCTGCACCGAGACCGTCGCCGCCACCGAGAGCGCGGGAATTGCCGACAGGATCGGTCCAACCACCGGGATCATCTCGCCAATCGCCGAAATCAGCGCCAGTACGTAGAAGAACGGAATCCCCAGCGCCCACAGACCGATTGCCGAGGATCCGCCGATCACCGCGGCGAGCAGCAGCTGGCCGGTGAGCCACGCGCTCACTTTGGCCGTCACTTCGCGGCTCGCCAGATCTGCCCGCTGGCGCCGATCGCGCGGCAGCAGCCGCAGCGCGGACTCGCGCAGGTGCGCGGAATCGACCAGGATGTAGAAGGTCAGAATCAGGATCGTCACGACGCCGAAGATCCCGCCGGCGACTCCGGCGACGGCTCCGGCTACCTTTTGCACCGCGCCGCCCCCCGTTCCCGGCGCCCGCGCCACCGCCTCGCGCATCGTCAGGTGTTCCCCCAACCAGCCTTTGGTGATGAGGAACTGCTGGCCGCGCTCGAACCACTCCGGTGCCTTGTCCCACATCGCCTGCGCCTGGTGCACCAGCGCCGGGAAGATCAGCACCAGCATCAGGCCGATGGCGCCCAGGATGGCGAGGTACAGGACCAGGATCGCCAGCCAGCGCGGGAAGCGCGCCGACCCGACTGGCAGCAGCTTCTGACGCTCGATGATCCGCACAATCGGGCTGAAGCCTATGGCCAGGATGCCGCTGATGTAGATCAGTCGAAGCGCGTCGCGGACGATGTAGGCGCACCACAGGATGAGGCCCGCGAGCGCGACCATCACGATCGCGTAGCGGATGTGCGAACGGATGTCGGGCCGGCCCGGCTCTTTCAGGGGCGCCCGCCTCGTGCGCGGAAGTCCTCCGTGAAGGCGGCGACGAGGCCATAGATCTCTTCGAGCTCCGGCGGGCTCGCCAGGAACACGACGCGGAAGAAGCCGTCCTCAGGTTTCGTGCCGAACCCCGAGCCATAGACGCAGAGGACGCCCGTCGCCCGCAGCAGCCCCAGCACGTAGTCTTCGTCGGTGACGCCCGGCGGCAGCTCGACCTTCGGCATCGCGTAGAACGCGGCGCTTGGCGCAACGGTATGAATGCCGGCAATCGCATTAAGGCGCGCCACCGTCACCGCGGCGCGCTCGCGCAGCGCCGCGCGGAAGCGCTCTTCGTGCGACCGATCGCCGTTGAGCGCCGCGACGATGGCGTGCTCCATCGGCCCGGTCGAGCACAGCCGGCCGTCGGCGAGCTTCTTGATGCCGGCCAGGACGGCGTCGAGGCCTTCCGTCCGTCCGATCGCCATCCATCCGGTGCGCCACCCCGGCGCCAGATACGCCTTCGAGAGCGAGGAAAACGAGATGATCGGCGCGTCGGGATCCAGGCTCGCCATGGGCGGCACGGCGCCGTCGTAGGCGAGATCCCCATACACCTCGTCGGCTATCAGCGGAATGTTGTGGCGATCGGCAATCTCGATGAGCGCCTTGCGGACGTCGATCGGGTAGGTCGCGCCCGTGGGATTGTTGGGATCGATGACGACGAGCGCGCGCGTCGCGGTCGAGACCTGCGCCCGCACGTCGTCGAGGTCGGGCAGCCAGCCGTTCGACGGGTCGGTGCGGTAGTAGACGGCGCGCGCGCCGATCTTCGCCAGCACCGCCGTGTAGAGCGGATAGGTCGGCGAGGGAACCAGCACCTCGTCACCCGCCTCGGCCAGCGCGGTCAGGGCGAGTTCGATGCCTTCCGAGGTGCCCGCCGTGACCAGGACGCGGTCGGCGTCGACGGGCATCCCCCGGCGCGTCAACTCGGCGGCGACGGCCTCGCGGGCTGGTTGAATCCCGGCCGAGGCCTGGTAGCCATTGTGGCCGTCGCGCATCGCGCGCTCGACCGCTTCGATCATGTGAGGCGGCGTCTTGAACCCGAACGTAATCGGGTCGCCGATGTTCAAATAGCGAACCCGACGGCCCGAGGCCTCAACCTTATGGGCCTCCGCCACGATATTCCGGATGGCGTAACTGAAACCGCCGACGCGACGGGCAACCGGGATGGCGGCTCGGGTGCGCATGGCGGCATGGTATCACCCGCCAAACTTACGCCTAGGCGTCCCGATGATCGTGTAAGTCTTACGCGCAAGAGAACGTTTTTCGACCAGTTCACAGGACACCACGGCAGTTCAACTCGTTGAGAATAAAAGGATTTCACGAATGGCACCACGATTGGATTACTGGAGCAGCGTGGCGAAGAGCACTCCTGCGACGGCTCTCCTGGCTTCCGCCCTCTTGGGCGCGTCGTCATTCGCCATGGCGTCCCAGGTTCCGCAGCCTCAAGCCACCCCGACCTTCCGGTCGGCGATCGATTTGGTGAACGTGGCTGCCGTGGTCCGGGACAAGAAAGGCCGCTTCGCGCGGAACCTCCGCAAGGAGGATTTCATCGTCGAGGAGTCAGGGACTCGTCGCGAGGTGGTGGACTTCCGTACCGACGACAACGCTCCGGTCCGGGTCGCGCTGCTGTTCGACGTGAGCGGCAGCATGCGGCTGGTTTCGCACCTCGAGGACGCGCGCGAGTCGGCGCGCCAGGTCCTGAGTGCGCTTCGGCTGCAGCCCGACGCCGACGAGGCGGCCGTTTTCAGTTTCGACATGAACCTGCAGTCGCTGCAGCCGTTCACCAGTGACGTCGTCGCGATTGAGCAGGCGCTTTCGCGCGTCACCCCCTACGGACAGACGTCGCTGTATGACGCGATCGCGCAGACCGCCGAGCGCGTCGTCGAAAGTCGTCCGCACGATCCGCGGCGGCGGGCGGTGATCGTCTTCACCGACGGCATCGACACGTCGAGCGAACTCAAGCCCGAGCAGGTGTCGGCGGCGGCCGCAGCCATCGACGTGCCGGTCTACGTCATGACCGTCGTCACCGACGTCGATCGGGACAAGGCGTCGCTGACGGGTCAGGCGGAGGGACCGCTGCGGGATCTGTCCCGACAGACGGGCGGTGAGCTATTTGTGACGAGTGCCCCGGCGCACGAGAGCATCGCGGCCCGTCAGATCGTCGATGAACTGCGTCATCAGTACGTGCTGGCGTTCACCGCCTCGACCGAGGCGGGCTGGCGGCGGGTGACGGTAAGGACGACCAACCGCGACCTGGTCGTGCGCGCGCGCAGCGGTTATGCCGCCGGCGCGCACGCCGGAAGTGCAAGTTTCTAAAGGAGCGACTGCGATGAAAAGGCTGATTGGAACGATGGCGATTGCGGCGATGGCCCTTGGCGGCACGAGCGCCTGCGCGACGAAGAAGATGGTCCGCCAGCGCGTTGGCGAGGTCAACGACAAGGTCGATGGCTTGTCGAAGTCGGTGGAGGAGAACCAGGAACGCACCAAGGCCAACGAGACGAAGATCAACGACGTGGATCAGCGGGCGCAGGCGGCCGCTCAGTCGGCCGACCAGCACGCGCAGACCGCGAATCAGCGCGCCGACGCGGCCTATACCGCCGCCGACAAGGTGAACACGCGCGCCGACGACATCGAGAAGAAGGCGAACCGTCTCGTCTATGAAGTGGTGCTCAGCGAGGACCAGGGCGGGTTCAAGTTCGGCCAGTCGAAGATGCCGACCGAGCTGCAGTCGAAGATCGACGAGCTCGTGGCGCAGCTGAAGGCGAACCCCAACGGCGGCTACATCGAGATTGAAGGCCACACCGACAACGTCGGGCCGAAGGACCTCAACTACAAGCTCGGTCTCGAGCGCGCCGAAGCCGTGAAGCGCTATCTCTACGAGAGCCAGCAGATTCCGCTCCACAAGATGAACGTGATCAGCTACGGCGAAGAGAAGCCGATCGCGCCGAACAAGACCAAGGCCGGCCGCGCCCAGAACCGCCGCGTCGTCCTCAAGGTCCTGGCCTAATAACCCCATCCCGGCGGATCCGCACGGATCCGCCGTCCCAAACCGCCGGCTCGGATCGAGGACGGATCGCAGGAGCGGCGCCGGAATTCCCCGGTGTCGTCCATCGATTCACACGTCAGCACTTTCGCAGGGTGCTTTGCGTTCCGTCCTCGTTCCGAGCCGGCGGTTTCGTGTCTGCCGGATCCCCCTCTGCCGCCTCTTCCGCCTCAAGATCGGCGCGGTTGTGTTAACACTCTTCGGTCCGCGACGTCTTTAGAAGGCGAGCAGCGGTCGTGACGACAGCAGCCCTCCACCCGGATGCCCTGCCCCTGATGGCCGACGGCCGTGCCCTTCGAGAAGCCGCCGAGTCGGTGGACGAGATCGGCCGCCTGGTCGAGGCGGCCCGCACCGGCGATCGCGACGCATTCGCCGAGCTCTACGGGCGCTATTCCCGGATGGTGCACGGCATCCTGATCGCACGAGTTCCGAGGGGCGATGTCGACGACCTGGTCCAGGACGTGTTCCTTCAAGCGATGCGGCAGATCCGGGGGCTGCGCGAGCCGACGGCCTTTGGCGGCTGGCTCGCGGCGATCGCCCGTAACCGCGGCGTCGACTATCTGCGCCAGGTCCGCGCCACCGAGCCGCTCGACGATACGCCGGACGTGTCGACCGACGGCGCCGCACGCCTGGATGCGCAAACCGTGCTGCGGACGCTGCAGACGCTGCCCGACGCGTATCGAGAAACGCTCGCGCTGCGGCTGATCGAAGGAATGACCGGTCCGGAGATTGCCGCGGCGACCGGGCTCACGCCGGCGTCGGTGCGGGTCAACCTGCACCGCGGCATGAAGCAGTTGCGCGAGCGGCTCGAAGGGAGAAGCGCCCGTGTCCGATGACTACCTGTGGGATCGCTCCGGACCGCCCGACGAGGAGATCGCCGCGCTGGAGCGGCTGCTGGCGCCGCTTGGCCAGCGGCACCCGACGAGCCTGCCGCCCGCGCTCGTGGCGCCGGCTCCTGGCCGGCGCGGTCCCGCTTCCTACGTCATCCTCCCGCTCGCGGCCGCGGCGGCGCTCGTGCTGGCCGTTGCACCGCGTTGGCTCGCGCACCCGGCGCCGGCGAACGCGCCCTCGTGGTCCGTCGTTGAGGTGGAGGGACCTGCGTCGATTGCTTCGCGGTCGATCGACGAGCACAGCACGCTGTCTGTCGGGCAGCTGCTCCGTACCGGCGTCACCGGCCGCGTTTCGCTGGAGCTTGGCCCGGTGGGCCATATCGATGTCGGCCCGTCTACCGACGTCAGCCTCGTCCCGGCCTCCAGCGGGCACTATCGCTTCCGCTTGCACAGCGGTGCGATCTCCGCATTCATCTGGGCGGATCCCGGTCAGTTCTTCGTCGAAACGCGTTCGTCGCTGGCCGTCGATCTCGGCTGCGCGTACACGCTGGACGTCGACGGGCGCGGCGAGGGCACGCTCCGCGTGACCACAGGCTGGGTCGGTTTCCAGATGCGCGACCGTCAGGCCCTGATTCCCGCAGGCGCGATGTGCAGAACGCGCGCCGGGCGCGGTCCCGGGACGCCGTATTTCGAAGACGCGCCCGCCGCACTTCGTGCCGCGATCGAGACCATCGATTTCGGCGACCGCGGCGCCGCGCGGGATGCCGCGATCGACGCCGCAATTTCGTCGTCGCGGCCGCGCGATGCGTTGACCCTCTGGCACCTGCTGCGGCGCGTCGACGGTCCGGCGTGTGACCGCGTCTACGACCGGCTCTCGGCGCTGGTGCCGCCGCCGCCGGACGTGACGCGCGACGGCGTGCGTGCCGGCAACACACAGATGCTCGAGCAGTGGTGGGATCGACTCGGTCTCGGCGATACGCAGTGGTGGCACCTGATGAGCCGACCGTGGACTGAGCCAACCGCCCGTTAACGATCGGCGCGCGCTCACGTCATTTCAAGCGAAGGAGACGCTCATGAATCGTTCATCGCTTGTCATCGCAGTCGCCGTCACGCTGTCGGCGGTCGCCGCCCCCGTATTCGCCGGTCCGCCGCTGTTGTGTCATCCCTTCGACATCGGGTCCGCGCGTTCGCTCCCCTGGGGAGCCGGCGCCGGCTGGTCAGAGACGTCGCCCGGCTACGACGTATCGCATCTCGCCGCCGACACCATCGCGCTCCTGGCTCCGGCGACGCCGGTCGTCGTGCGCATGGAAACGCTGCGCCGCGCGACGATTTACGCGAGCCGCGATCAAGCCGTGGCGGCGCAGCTGCTCTCGCGTCTGACCGAACGGACGCACAGCCCCGACGCGTATGCATGGCTCGACGCGGCGTATCTGGGGGAGGCGCTGCGGCAGATGTCCTTGATGGGGCGGCTGGCCGAGTTCCACGACACCGCACCACAGCTGGCCGAGATCGTCCGCGACGTCGACGGGGTCGCCATGATCGAGAAGGCGCTCCTGCTCCGGCCAGGGGACCCCGGCCTCGAGTTCGCGGCCGCTATGATCAACGCCGACAAGAACCGCGCCGTGTCCGTTGCGCATGCGAAACGGGCGCGCGCCGGCGCCGCGACCGACGACCTGGTCGCGCGCAATATCGCCATGGTCCTGAACTGAGGTGCGTGCAGGCGGGCCGCCTGCGTGGAGGCGGGCCGCCCGTCTTGCGTTTGTCGCCGGAACCGGGTCCCCCCCGGACCCGGTTTCCACGATGAGCGATGTGACGAACTGCCTTGCAAACGGCGGCGCGGCCTCCTAGGATTGGGCGTCCGTCCACTCCTGCGAGGAGGCAGTATGTCTGGTTCGCGCCGGGTTTCCGCGTTCCTGTTCGCGGTTGCGGTTGTCCTTGTGGTCCCGATCGGGGCCGCGGACACGGCGATCAAGTTCACCGACGTCAAGCTGAAGAACGGGCTGCGCGTCATTGTCTCCGAGGACCACTCGGCGCCGACCTTTTCCATCGCCGTGACCTACAACGTCGGATCGGCCGACGAGAAGGTGCGTCGCACCGGGTTCGCGCATCTCTT
Organism: Vicinamibacterales bacterium; assembly: GCA_036496585.1. NCBI lineage: Bacteria > Pseudomonadati > Acidobacteriota > Vicinamibacteria > Vicinamibacterales > Vicinamibacterales bacterium. The sequence goes on along the minus strand of DASXLB010000030.1, from coordinate 22,446 downwards.
CGAGCACATGATGTTCAAGGGATCCGAGAACGTCGGTCCGGGCGAGCACTTCACGCTGGTCTTCAACAACGGCGGCAACATGAACGGCACGACGAACAACGACCGGACGCTGTACTTCGAGACGCTGCCGGCCAACCAGCTCGATCTCGCGCTGTTCCTCGAGAGCGACCGGATGAAGTCGCTCGACATCACGAAGGCGAATCTGGACAACCAGCGCAACGCCGTCCAGGAGGAACGCCGGCTCGGCCTCGACAATCAGCCGTATGGCAATACTTACGAGCGCATCGACGAACAGGCCTACGACAATCCCGCCTACAAGCACTCGGTCATCGGCTCGATGGACGACCTGAACGCCGCGTCGGTGGACGACGTGGCGACGTTCTTCAAGACGTATTACGCGCCGAACAACGCCGTCCTGTCGATCGTCGGCGACGTCGACACGAAGCGGACGCTGGCGCTCATCGAAAAGTACTTCGGGCCGATTTCCCGGCAGCCGCAGCCCAAGCGCCCCGACCTCGCCGAGCCGCCACACACGGCCGAACGGCGCAGCACGATCGAGGATTCGCTGGCGCGTCTGCCCCAGGTCGACATCGCGTGGATCACGCCGCCGGCCGGAACTCCCGATTTCGACGCGCTCGACGTGGTGTCGTGGGTGCTGTCGAGCGGGCGCAGCGCCCGGCTGAACCAGGTGGTCGTGCGCGAAAAGCAACTGGCGGTGTTCGCGTCGGCGAACAATCCCGACAAGCGCGGGCCAGGCCTCTTCCAAGTGTCGGCGCAAGTGGCGCCCGGCAAGTCCCCGGCGGACGTCGAGGCGGCGCTCCTCGAAGAGGTCGAGAAGGTCAAGACGGGCCCGATCCACGACTGGGAAATCGACAAGGCCCACAACAATGGTGTGCGTCAGCAGGCGGCGGCGATGACGAGCACGCTGCAGCGTGCGATTCAACTGGGAGAGTACGCGCTCTTCTACGACAACCCCAACCTGGTCAACACCCGCGCCGCGACCTACGAAAAGGTGACGGCAGCGGACGTCCAGCGAGTCGCGCGGAAGTATCTGACCGCCCAGAACCGCTCGGTGGTGATTACCTTGCCGAAGACGGCCGCGGCCGGCGCGCCGACGGGAGGCGCCGAGTGATCCGCCGTCTGTCGGCCGCCGCCGTCGTGTGCGCGTTCGCCGCCGCCGTTGCCGTCCATGGTGAGGCGCCGGCGCAGCAGGGGAACCCAGCCAAGGCCGCCGGCACGGTGCTCAAGGGCCGGGCGCCCGTCAACAAGGACGTCCTCAAGGTCTCGCTCCCCAAGGCGCAGGAGGCGGATCTGTCGAACGGCGTTCATCTGATCGTCGTCGAGGACCACCGCGCCCCGCAGGTGTTCTTCCAGATGCTCGTCGATGGCGCAGGCGGGTACTACGATCCGCCGGCGATGGCCGGGCTCGCCGGCTTCACCGCCGCGCTGATGCGGGAGGGCACGACGACCAAGTCGTCCGAGCAGGTCTCGGAGGTCCTCGATCGTCTTGCCGCCGCGGTGGCGGTCGGGGCCGGCGCCTCGTCGGCGTTCGCCACGGTCAGTGGCAACGGGCTGACCGCGAACCTCGACACCGTGCTGTCCTTGATGGCCGACGTCTTGATGAACCCGTCGTTCCCGCAGGCCGAGATCGATCGCTACAAGGCGCGCACGAAGGCCGCGTTCATCAACCAGCGGACGCAGCCGGGATTCCTGGCGCAGGAGCGCCTGTCGCAGGCGTTGTTCGGCGACCACCCGCTGTCGCGGGTCGCGCCCACTCCGGCCGCGCTCGACGCCCTCTCGCGCGAGGCGCTCGTCGAGTTCCACAAGGCCCACTACGTGCCCGATCGGGCCATCCTGGCGGTGGCCGGCGACATCTCGCTCGAGCAGGCGAAGACGAAGTCGGAAGCCGTCTTCGGCGGATGGCAGAAGTCCGGCGCCTCAATCGCTGCGCAGACCGCACCGGCCTCGCCGGCGGCCGCGACGGTCTCGTTCGTGGCGCGGCCCGGATCGGTGCAGACCAGCCTGCGCGTGGGGACCCAGAGCCTCGAGCGCACGAATGCCGACTACGACGCGTTGACTGTCGCCAACCGCGTTCTCGGCGGCGGCCCGACCGGCCGTCTGTTCTCCCACCTGCGCGAGGAAAAGGGCTACACCTACGGCGCCTACAGCAGCTTCAACGCGACGCGGGTGGTGGGCTCGTGGTCGGCGTCGACCGACGTGCGCTCCGAGGTCACCGACCCGGCGCTGACCGATCTTCTCGATGAAATCCGTCAGATGCGCGCGGTGCCGGTCCCGGACAAGGAGCTCGCGGATACGAAAAAGGCGCTCGTCGCGGGATTCGCGCTCTCGCTCGAGAGTCCCAACGCGATCCTCAACAACTATATCGAGCGCTACATCTACAAGCTGCCGGCGGATTACTGGGACACGTATCCGTCACGCATCGAGGCGATCACCGCCGCCGACGTGCAGCGCGTCGCCAGCAAGTACTGGGCGGCAGACCGCCTGCAGGTCGTCGCGGTCGGCGATCAATCGAAGGTCGAGCCGGCGCTGAAGAAGCTCGGCGTGGTCCAGGCGTTCGGCGCGGACGGCAAACCGATCAAGTAGGATCGGGTGATCTCGTGATCGGGTGATCTGATCACCCGATCGACAGATCACCCGATCCCCCCGATTTTCTCCATCGCGTCTCCGAACGTGTCGATCTCCTCGAGCGTGGTGTAGACGTTCGGCGTCACCCGGATGCCGGTGTACTCGGCGTGGTTGATCGGCGTGGCGATGATGCGCCAGCGATCCCAGAGGCGCTGCACGACCGTGTTGGTGTCGACGCCGCGCACCTGCACTGTCCCGATCGCGCACGATTGCGCCGGGTCGAGGCTGGTGTGCAGCGTGAACTGGCCGGTTGCGAGCAGCCGCCTCGCCCAGCGGTCGCGCAGATAGCGCAGGCGCGCCGCCTTGCGGTCGGCGCCGATGCCTTCGTGGAAGGTCAGCGCCTCGGCAATGGCGTTGTGGTTCGCCGCCGGGTGCGTCCCGATCTCCTCGAACTTGCGGATGTCTTTCGCCCGTGCGGCCGCGGTCGGCGTCAGCTCCCAGAGACGCTCGATGTGTTCCTGCCGTACGTAGAGAAACCCGGTCCCGATCGGCGCGAGCAGCCATTTGTGCAGGCTCGTGCCGTAGAAGTCGCAGCCGAGATCCTGCACCCGGAAGGGAAAGTGCGCGAAGGCGTGCGCCCCGTCGACGATGGTCAGGATGCCTTTCGCCCGCGCCGCGTCGCAGATTTTCCTGACCGGGAAGATCTGTCCCGTCAGGTTCGTGATGTGGCAGAAGTGCAGGACCCGCGTCTTCGGTCCGACGGCCGAGAGCAGGCGATCGGCGAGGTCGTCCATCGACGGCGGCGGCACCGGGAACGCGATCCGCTTCACGGTAATCCCGTGCCGGCGCGCCCGGGCGTCCCAGGTGTCGAGCATGCGGCCGTAGTCCTGGTTCGTCGTCACCACTTCGTCGCCGGGCTGCAGGTCGATGCCGAGCTGGGCGATCTGCAGCGCTTCGCTGGCGTTGCGCGTGATGGCGATCTCCTCCGCGCTGGCGCCGAACGACGCGGCCAGGCGGCGGCGCACCGACTCGATGTTCGGCTCGAGGATCTGCCACATGTGGTACACGGGCGCCTGGTTCGACTCGTCGAGATAGCGCTTGAAGGCTTCGTGCACGACGCGCGGACTCGGACAGCAGCCGCCGTTGTTGAGATTCACGATCGTGCGATCGAGCGTGAATGCCTGCTGGATGTCGCGCCAGTAGGATTCGTCGGCCGCCAGATCGGCCGCCGGTGTGTCGCCGGCGCGCGTCGCGGCGCCGGCGACCCGCGCCAGGCTCTCGTTGGTGAAGGCGAGCGCGATCGCGCCCGTCGCGGCCCCGGTCCCGAGGAAGCGTCTTCTGGAGATCATGCCCGAAGGGTAAAACAAAAGTGGAAAAGTGAGGCAAAATACCGCACGATGCGAGCCTACGGCGCCACCGTGTTACGGCTGTCGGCGGGCGCCGTCTTCCTCGTGCATGGCGCGCAGAAGCTGTTCGGGGTGCCCGGCGGTCCTGGCCTGGCCGGCACGTCCCGGATGCTCGCGTCGTTCGGGCTGCCCTACCCGTCTTCTCTGGCCGTCGCGCTCGGCGTCGGTGAATTCGGGGGGGGCGTCCTGCTGATCCTCGGCAGCCTGACATTCTGGGTGTCGCTCGTGCTGCTCGTCGACATGGCGCTGACGGTCTGGAAGGTCCACTATCCGCACGGGTTCACGCTGAGCGGCGGCCTGACGCCCGGCCACGGGTCACAGCCGGAGCTGCACCTCCTGCTGATCGGCGCACTCGTCTGCCTGATGCTCGGCGGCCCTGGCGCGCTCTCGCTGGACGACCAGCGCACCCGTAACGCCGAGGCGCAGGCGCGCGGCCGCGCTCGCATTCGCAAGGTCTGAATGGAGCTCTCCGGAAAAGCCGCGTTGATCACCGGTGGCAAGCGTATCGGGGCCGCCATCGCCGCCGCGCTCGCCGAGGCGGGGATGGACGTCGCGCTGTCCTACAACGCATCCCGTGCTGAAGCCGAAGCCGCCGCCGCCGGGATCGCCGCAGCCGGACGCCGGCCGCATCTCGCGCAGGCCAATCTGAGCAACCCGGAGGACTGCCGATCGCTCGTCGAGGGGGCGGCCGCGGCGTTCGGGCGTCTCGACGTCCTCGTGAACATGGCCTCGGTCTATTCGTCCGTGCCGTTTGACGACACCGACGACCGCGTCTGGAACCGCGTCGTCGACGTCGACCTTCGCGCGGCGTTTCTGTGCTCGCGCGCAGCCGTGCCCCACATGCGCCGGCAGGGCGGCGGCCGCATCGTGAATTTTTCGGACTGGGTCGCCGCGAGCGGACGCCCGCGCTATCCGGGATTTCTGCCCTACTACGTGGCGAAGAGCGGCGTCATCGCCCTCACCGAGGCGCTGGCGCTCGAAGTCGCCGCCGATGGCATCCTCGTCAACGCGATCGCTCCCGGACCGATCATGGCGCCGCCAGGCACGCTCGACGAGGAGTTGCAGGCGGTCGAGGCCGCGACCCCGCTCGGGCGCTGGGGAGGGGTCGAGCCGATTGTCCGCGCTACGCGGTTTCTCATCGACACCGATTTCGTGACCGGCGAAACCATCCGCGTCGACGGAGGCCGGCATGTCAAGTGACGGGGACCCGTCCTTACGGCGCCGCGCTCAGTGAGCAAACAGGGCGCCGAGCGATCTGAGCGCCCCTTCCAGCTCCACGCGATCACGCGCGAAGCAGAAGCGGATGTAGCCCTCGCCGTGGGCGCCGAAGTCCGCTCCGGGGACGCAGCCGATCCGCCCCTTCGAGATCAGGTGCTCCGCCATGGCCCACGACCGGGACTCCGGCTGCCCGCCTGAGGGTGGGCGCCATCGCGGGTCTACCTTGAGGAACGCGTAGAACGCGCCCTTCGGCGGCGCGCCGGTCAGCACGCCGGCGGCGTGCTCGCGGATCCCCTCGTAAAAGAGGTCGCGCCGCGCCCGCAGCTCGTCGCGGAAGTCGGCCACGAAGCCCTGCGGCCCCTCGAGTGCGCCAACCCCGCCGAACTGCACGATCGACGAGACGTTGCTGGCGGTGTAGAAGAGGGCCTTCTTCATCCGTTCGCGAAGCCGGGGATCCAGTGCCGCCACGTAGCCGAGACGCAGTCCGGTCATCGCATACGTCTTGCTGAAGGTATACATCGAGATCGTCCGCTCGTACATCGACGGCAGCGACGCGATGCTGACGTGCTCGGCCTCGTCGTAGATGACGTCTTCGTAGGCCTCGTCGGCGAAGACCCACAGGTCGTGGCGCTGCGCCAGCGCCGCTATCGCCTCCATGTCGCTCCGCGGGAACACGCCGCCAGTCGGATTGTTCGGCGAGTTGACATAGATGGCGCGCGTCTTCGGCGTGATCGTCCGCGCAAGCTCGTCGATATCCCAGCGCCAGTCCTGCGACTCGTGCAGCGGACACGGCACCGGTACCGCCTGGGCAAGCTTGATGTTGCCCATCGCCGGCGGCCACTCCGGGTCCGGCACGATCACCTCGTCGCCTGGCTCGAGCAGTGCCTGGCAGGCGACGAACACGCCGTGGATGCCGCCGGTCGTGACGAGGATCTCGTCGGGTGCGCCGATCGGAATGCGGTTCTGCCGGCGCAGCTTGTCGGCGAGCAGCTCCAGCAGCCGCGGCAGGCCCGTTGTCTGAAGGTAGTGGCTCCGGTTTTCGTCGATGGCGCGGCGCATCGCCGCCTTCACCGTCTCGGGCGAGTCGAAGCTGACGTCCCCTTGATCGAGCCGGAAGGGATCCGTGACGCCGTACATCATGTCGCGGATCCGGATGATGCCCGAGAAGGGAACGCCGTCGAGGAACTGACCCACGATCGGATCCTATCAGCGGTCGCGCCCGACGCGGGCCGACACGCCGGGTCCGTCACACGAGATCGAGAATCCGCCGCAGCGTCAGCGCCGCCGAGCCGACCGGCAGGTTGCTGACGTAGAAGTGCCGCGCGCCGGTCGCGGTCAGCTCGCGAATCGATCGCGCGCATACCGACTCAGGCGTCGCTCCGGCGGCGAACTCCGCCAGTAGCTCGTCCACCGGCACCGGCAGAAATCGGCTGAGCGCCTGCAGCGTCGCCCGCTTGGCGGAGCGGTAGTAGAACACGCCAAACATGCCCGGCATCTGCAGGCCGAGCCTGGCGCTCTCGGCCAGGAACCGTTCGACCGCCCGGACGTCGTAGTGCGACACGATCTGGGTCAGGAAGAACTCGGCTGTCGAGCGATCGTCGAGCAGATGCCCGACCTGAGACGCAGGTTCGGCGTGCGGGTTGGCCCAGCCGCCGAGCGACAGCGTCTCGTCCCGCCTGCGGATCATCTCGCGCAGCTGCCAGGCGTGTTCGACCGAGCGCGGCGGTCCGACGTGCTTGTCGCCGCCGAGCACCACCAGCGACTCGAAGCCATGGTGGCGCGCGCGGTCGGCGTAGGCCAGACAGAATTCCGAGGAGTGCTTGCAGGTGAGAAAGGGAATGACGTGCGAGCGCGGAACATCGTCGCCCAGATTGATCACCAGGTGGCGGAGGTTGTCTTCCTCTCTCGTGCCGACGGCGCCGTCGGTGAGAAACACGAACGTGCCGCCGCGGGTGAGACCGCGGACGGCATGGTAGGTGTCGATCCAGGCGTCCATGCTGGCGGCGCGTTCGAGCTCGGCGCGCGGCGGCCGCAGCTCCGCCGCGATGACTTGCGTGTCGCCGCGCAACCGCTCGACGAGAACGCTCATGTGCCGAGTGCTCAAACCTTTATACTAACGTGCCCGTGCACAGTGATGCGATCCGCCGCCTCGAGTCGCTGCCGGTCCTGCCGATTCCGCTGGCGCCGACGCCCATCGAACGCGCGGCGCGGCTGCTCGGTCGTTCGCGCCTGCAGGCGGGAGACCTCCTGATAAAGCGCGACGATGCCATCCCGTTCGGGTTCGGCGGCAACAAGGTGCGGAAGCTGCGTCTCGTCGTCGCACCAGCGATCGCCGGCGGCGCCGACACGCTGATCACGACGGGGGGCATCCAGTCGAACCATGCGCGAGCCACGGCGAGCGTGGCGGCGAAGATGGGGCTCGGCTGCGTGCTGGTCGCCAATGGCGCGCCGCAGGAGAAACCGACGGCAAACGCGCTGATCGATCGCCTGCTCGGCGCCGACGTCCGCTACGTGGCGCGTCGCGAGGACCGTGGGCCGGCCATGGAGCAGGTGGCTGCCGAGCTGCGTGCGGGTGGCCGGCGGCCCTGCGTGATCCCGCTCGGCGCATCGACGCCGCTCGGCGCTGCCGCGTTCGCGCTCGCGATTGGCGAACTGCTGAATCAGATTCCCGCGCCAGCCGCGATCGTCTGCGCCACGTCTTCGGGCGGCACGCAGGCGGGACTGATCGCCGGATGCGTCCTGCAGGGCGTGAAGACACGCGTGCTCGGCGTCAGCGCCGACGATTCGGCGGCCGCGATCGCCGCGACGATCCGCGGCATTCTCGACGGCCTCGCAGAGCTGCTCGAGGCGCCTGGCATCTTTGCGGCCGCGCCGATCGAGGTCGACGACCGGTTCGTCGGCGCCGGCTACGGCATTCCGACGCCGGAGTCGACAGAGGCGATCGAGCTCGCGGCGCGTTGCGAGGCCCTCTTTCTCGACCCCACCTACACGGCCAAGGCGATGGCGGGTCTTCTCGCGCGGCTCCGCGCCGGCGATCTCACCGGCGACGTCCTTTTCTGGCACACGGGCGGCCAGGTAGGTCTCTTTGCGTAACGAACGGGCAGCCGTCAGCCGGGAGTTGCACCGCACATGATTTCGATCACCTTTCTTGGCGCCGCGCGCACGGTCACCGGCTCCAAGTACCTCGTCGAGTCGAACGGCTCGCGCATCCTGGTCGACGCGGGGCTCTTCCAGGGCCTGAAGGAGCTGCGCGAGCGCAACTGGCAGGACCTGCCCGTGCCCGTTTCGACCATTCAGGCGATCGTCCTCACGCACGCCCACCTCGATCACTGCGGCTATCTGCCGCGGCTGGTCGCGCAGGGCTTTCGCGGCCGCGTCTTCTGCACGCAGGGCACGCAGGATCTCTGCCGCATCGTGCTGCCCGACGCCGGCAGGCTGCAGGAGGAGGATGCGTCGTTTGCCAACCGCCACGGGTTCTCGCGGCACAAGCCGGCGCTGCCGCTCTACACCGAGGTGGACGCGGCTCGCGCGCTGACGCTGCTGCAGCCCTGCGGCTACGACCGCCGCCTGCCGGTGGCCGCCGGCATCGACGTCGAGTTCGTCAACGCCGGCCATCTGCTCGGCTCGGCCTATGCGCGAATGCACGTCGACGGGCGCGTGGTGTTGTTCGGCGGCGATCTCGGCCGCTATGCCCGGCCGGTGCTACCAGATCCGACGCCGATCGCAGATGCCGATGCGCTGCTCGTCGAGTCGACCTATGGCAATCGCCTGCACGAGCGGGACGACAATGGCGCCCGCGTCGCGGAGATCGTCACGCAGGCGGCGCACAAGGGAGGCAAGCTCATCATCCCGGCGTTTGCCATCGGCCGCGTCGAAGAGCTGCTGTACTGGCTCAAGCGCCTGGAAGACGAGCGGCGGATCCCGACGCTGCCGGTGTTTCTCGACAGCCCGATGGCATCCGCGGCGCTGGCGCGTTACACCGCGCGCGTCAGCGAGCTCGATCCGGAGCTGCGGCCCGAGCAGCGCGACGACAAGGCGCCGCACGACGCCGCGGCCGAACCGACCCCGCCGTCCGTCCGCCGCCGAAAGGCGATGCAGGAGCGCGACATGTGCGTTTTCTGTACCGAGCGCTTCCGGGTGATTGCCTCGCCCGAGGAATCGAAACAGCTGACCGCATCGCGCGCGCCGGCGATCGTGATCTCGTCGAGCGGGATGGCGGAAGGCGGGCGCGTGCTGCACCATCTGAAGGCGGCCCTTCCGGACGCGCGCAACACCGTCCTGTTTGCCGGCTATCAGGGCGTGGGCACACGTGGCCGGCGCCTGGTCGACGGAGAGAAGACCGTGAAGATCCACGGAGAATGGGTCCCGGTGCATGCGGCCATCGAGCATCTCGACTCGATGTCGGCTCACGCCGACGCCGGCGAGATCATGCGCTGGCTGAAGGGCTTCACTCGCGCACCCGCGCGCACCTTCATTGTCCATGGCGAGCCCACCGCACAGGACGCCCTCGCCGCGCGCATCCAGGCCGAGCTTGGCTGGTCCACCCACCCGCCCGAGCACCACGAGCGCATCGAGTTCTAGAGAGCTCCGGGGCGCGGAGAAGATGTGCATCCGTGTTCGTCCGTGGCGGTCTGTGGCCTAAGATCAAAGCATGCGCACACGGTTCCTCGTGCTCGGCCTGACGGCCATTTTCTGGGGCGGCACCACCGCCGCGCAGCAGACTCCACTCGTCGAAACGGTGGGCGACACCGGCTTCCTCCAGCTGCAGGCACCCAGTTTCGGCCAGCTCACGCCCGATCAGAAGCGGCTCGCCTACTGGTTGACGCAGGCGTCGATCGCCGTCGACCCCATCATCTACGACCAGCTCTCGTCCTATGGCATTCCGCTCAAGCGCCTGCTCGAGGGTATCGTCGGCCGCCAGGCGGTTGTGCCGGCGCGTCTCTATCCGAAGATCCGTGAATATGCGCTCCTCGTGTGGGCCAATCGCGGCAATCACAACGAGCTGACGTCGCAGAAGTTCCTGCCCTCGTTCACGCCCGCGGAGCTCGAGGCGGCTGCACTCGCGGCGCAGGGCGCCGGAGCCTTCGGGGCGGCGTATGGAGACCTGCCGGCGCTGCCCGATGCCGCGGCGGTCCGCAGGGCGCTCGCCGATCTGCAGCGGCCGATTTTCGATGCCGCGTTCGAGCCGATGGTGACGGCCAAGACGCCGCCGCCCGGACAGGACATCCTGCAGGCGAGCGCCAACAACTTCTACAGGGGCGTCTCGCTGGCCGATCTCAAGGGCTTCGACGAGCGGTATCCCCTCAACTCCCGCGTCATGAAGGACGCGCGCGGCATTCGCGAAGAGGTCTATCGCGCCGGCACGCCGGACGGACGCGTGCCGCCGGGCCGCAACGCCGTGTATCTCGAGAAGGCGAACGCATACCTCGCCAGGGCCAAGGCGGTGGCGGATCCGGCGCAGGCGAAGGTGATCGACGATCTGATCCGTTTCTATCAGACGGGCGATCCCCAGGATTGGCTGAGATTCGGCGCGGCCTGGGTGCAGAACGATGCGGTCGTCGACTTCGCCAACGGATTCATCGAGGTCTACCGCGACGCACGCGGCGCCAAGGGCAGCTCGCAGAGCTTTGTCACCATCACCGACAAGCCGGTGACCACGGTGATGACGAAGCTCGCGCAGAACGCCGCCTATTTCGAGCAGAAGGCGCCGTGGGACGCCCGCTACAAGAAGCGCGACTTCACGCCGCCGGTCGTCAAGGCGGTGGAGGTGTTGATCGAGACGGGTGATTTCCACGTCAGCACGATCGGCGACAACCTGCCCAACGAGCAGGAGATCCACGCGAAATACGGCACCAAGAACTTCCTGTTCCTCGCCAGCAGCCACGCGCTCGACGCCGCCAGTACCTCGACGATCGACGAGTTCGGCGCCTCGCCCGAGGAGATCGCGCGGTCGAAGAAGTACGGCGAACAGGCCGAGGACATGCTGACCGCCATGCACGAAGTGATTGGCCACGGCTCCGGCCAGTTGTCCGACACCGTGCAGGGGCAGCCGGCGAAGTTCTTGAAGGAATACTATTCGACGCTCGAGGAGGCGCGCGCCGACCTGATGGGGCTCTGGAACGTCTGGGACCCGAAGCTCCAGGAGCTGGGCCTGGTCAAAGACCAGGACGAGGTTGCGCGTGCCATGTACGACAACGCCGCGCGCGCGCCGCTGACGCAGCTGCGTCGTATCCCGAAGGGCGACACGATCGCGGAAGACCACCAGCGCGACCGCGCGCTGATCGCCGGTTTCATCAAGGACAAGACTGGAGCGATCCAGTATTTCGACCGCGACGGGAAGACCTACGTGCGCGTGACCGATTACCCGCGAATGCGGCAGGGAGCAGGACAACTGCTCGCCGAGCTGATGCGGATCAAGGCGGAAGGGGACTACGGCGCGATCAAGGCGCTGGTCGACGCCTATGGCGTCCACTTCGATCCGAAGCTGCGCGACCAGATCGTGGCGCGCTACCGCGCGCTGAAGTTGCCGACCTACTGGGCCGGCATCAACACCGAGGTGTCGATGGGAACGGCGGGCGCGTCGGTTGCGTATCCGCGGGATCCGGTCCGCCAGTATCTCTCGTACGGCTCGATGTACGATGCCAGCCTGAAGGTGCCGACCCGATGAGCACGCCGACCGCCGCGGCCGCCGACCGGCGTCCGTATCTCCTCGAGCGTGTCGAAGACGCCGCCGTCGTCCAGCTCTATGCCGACGGCTTCGCCGAGCTGCCGCTGCGCGAGAAGACGCTGATCTACCACCTGTACCTCGCGGCCATCGCCGGGCGCGACATCTATTACGACCAGCGGTACGAGCACAACCTCGAGATGCGGGACGTGCTGGAGGAGATCGTCACGCACGCCGAGGGCCTCGATCCCGGCGTGCTCGGTGCGATCTGGAGCTACACGAAACTGTTCTGGATCAACACCGGCCCCTACAACAACCTCACCGCCCGCAAGTTCGTGCTGAAGACGACGGCCGGGGCGCTGGCGGCGGCGTCGAAGCGCGCCGCGGCCAACGGCGCGCGTTTCCCGTTGCGCGCCGGAGAGTCGCTGCCCGACCTGCTCGCGCGCCTCGAGCGCTGCTTTTTCGATCCCGGCTTCGAGCCGATCGTGACCAGCAAGACCCCCGGCGCCGGCCACGACATCCTGCAGGCGAGCGCCAACAACCTGTATCGCGGCGTGGCCATGGCGGACCTGGACGGGTTCGACGAGCGCTATCCCCTGAACTCGCGGCTCGTGATGAAAGACGGCGCGCTCGTCGAAGAGGTCTACCGGGTCGGCGGCCGCTACGACACCTATATTCGCGAGATCGTCCGCCATCTCCAGGCCGCCGTGCCGCTCGCCACACAGGCGATGGCGGCGGCGCTGGACGCGCTGATCCGGTTCTACGAGACCGGCGAGGCCGCCGACCGCGTCGGCTACGACATCGCCTGGGTCCATGATCGCGACTCGCCGGTCGACACGATCAACGGCTTCGTCGAGGTCTACATGGATGCGCGCGGCGTCAAGGGCGCCTGGGAAGCGCTCGTCTACTACGTCAATCCGCTCAAGACCAGGGAGATCCGCAAGCTCGCAGACGCGGCGCAGTGGTTCGAGGATCGCATGCCGTGGGACGACGATTATAAGAAGCGCGGTGTCTGCGGCATCTCCGCCAACGCCATCGACGTCGTCGTCGAGACCGGCGACTCGGGCCCTGTGACCCCGGTCGGCATCAACCTGCCCAACGACCAGCGTATCCGCGAGCAGCACGGCAGCAAGTCGGTGTCGCTGTCGAACGCCACCCAGGCCTACGACAAGTCCACGCTCCCTGAATTCCGGCGCGAGTTCGCGTGGAGCGACGAGGAGGCGGCGCGTGCCGAAAAGTGGAGCAGCATCGCCTCCGAGCTGACCACCAACATGCACGAGGTGATCGGCCACGGCTCGGGCAAGATCCGCGAGCACCTCAATGGCAATCCGCAGGGCGTGTTGAAGGAGCAGTACTCGGCGCTCGAGGAATCGCGCGCCGATCTCGTCGCGCTCTACTTCCTGCCGGATCCGAAGATCGCCGATCTGGGGCTGGTCGATTCGGCCGACCACGACGAGATCGTGCGCGCCGAATACGAGGCCTACGCGCGCAACGCCCTGGTGCAGCTGCGCCGCGTGCGCGAGGGGACGCAGATCGAAGAAGACCACATGCGCAACCGGCAGATGATCGTCCGCTGGCTGATCGAGAACACCAGCGCGATCGACGTGCGGCGCCGCGACGGCAAGATCTACTACCTCGTCGTCGACGTCACGGCGTTTCAGCGCGGGGTCGGCCGCCTGCTCGCGGAGGTCCAGCGCATCAAGTCGGAAGGGGACTACGCGGCGGCGAAGACGCTGTTCGAGACCTACGGCGTCCATTTCGATCCGCTGCTGCGCGACGAGGTGGTGGCGCGCGTCGAGCGCTTGCAGATGCCGTCGTACACCGGGTTCGTGCAGCCGCGCCTCGAAGCCGTGCGCGACGGCGACGGCGTCATCACCGACGTCCAGATCACGTATCCGCTGGATCTGGCGGCGCAGATGCTGGAGTATTCGGGACGCACGTAGGCGGAGCGCAGGGCCTTCAGGTCCGCCAACGAGACGAGATGAAGTTGATCGCGGCGTCGCTTGCCGGCTTGTGGCTGGTGGCGCAGACCACCAGGACGATCGTAGCGCCCGCCAACGGCGTCGCCGCACAGGTGCGGCTCTTTGGTGAGCCGCTCGCCGTGCTCAACGCCGAGAAGGCATGGCTCGGCGCCGATGCGTTCTGGCCGCTCGCGAAGGCGACGGATCCGACGATCCAGCGCTACGCGCTGCGCGCGCTGGGCCGTCTCGAGGATCCGGCCAACGTGCCTCCCCTGGTGGCGTTGGCCGAGACCCGCACCCCCTTCGACAAGCCGACCACGATCCACGACCGCCGCGCCTATGCTGCGGACGCCGTCGCGCAGTCGTTGTACCGGTTCGATCCCGCCCGCGATCCGCAGCTCATCGCCGACGTCGCCGCGTGGTTCCTGACCCTCTCAGATCTGGATGCGCCAGATGGCCGGTCGCCCATCGTCGCGCCGCTCGGGAGCATCACCTACGGGACGGAAGAACAGTTCCACGCGGCTGAGCGCCGCCTGCTCCGGGCCTACGAGAGGCTCGAGCCGAACCCGCGCACCGAGGGCGTCGCCCATCAGGCGATCGCGACGCTCGAGTCGCTGGTCCGCCTGAATCCGAGGTTCGCGCAACTGGAGAGTGACACGCTGACGCGACTGCGTCAGCTCGCTACCGACCAATCGGGGAACGAAGCCGTGGTGCGAATCTCGGCGTTTCGCACGCTCGTCGGCCGCGGGCTCGACGCCGAGCTGGAACTCACCGCGCTGCACGCCGGCGAGAACCCCGAAATCGTCAGGCTTGCGACCGAAGCGCTCGTCGGGACCGGCGGCGGTCTCGACCCGGCACAGCTCCTCGACGAAATCCAGTTCGCGCTGAAGAGCGGCGACCGTTACCTCGGACTGCGCGGCTACGTCCGCTTCGAAGCAAAGACGCAGGGCTGCGGCCCGATTGTCGATCTCCTGGACGATCCGAGCCGGCTCGTCGCGCTCGAGGCGATCGACGCCCTCGGCGATCTGTGCAAAGACGACGAAGACATCACGAAACGTCTCGACGGCGATCTCCGCGTACCGCCGGTGCAGGGATCGTGGTCGCGAGAGACCCACGTCTTCGTGACCATGGCCAAGCGCGCGCCTGAGAAGGTGGCGCTGTTCGCGAACGCGTTCGTGACGCACCAGTCACCATGGGTCCGCATGTATGCGGTGCGCGCGGTCGTGGCGCTCGACGACATTCCGCGGCTCGAGAAGCTGGCCTACGACACCGACGACAACGTCCGCGAAGCGGCGCTGGCACCGCTGCTCGCCTTGAAAAACGACCGCGGGGATCCGGTGCTGATTGCCGATCTCGGGCGCGACGACGTGCAGCTGCTGCGAGCGGCGGCGATCCTCGCGAAGGCGGCGCCGGCCGACGAGAAACTGACGGCCGCGCTGGTGGACGGGCTGCTGCGCTTGACGTCCGGCCAGAAAGAATCCTCGCGTGACGGACGCCTGGCGCTGATCGACGCGCTGAACGTCCGCGCCAGGCCGAGCGACGTGGCGCGGTTGCGGCCGCTGGCGAAGGACTTCGACCCGGTCGTGGCCGCCGCGGCCGCCGAGCTGCTTTCGAAACTGACCGGCAGCCCGGTGAAGGCCGAGCCGCCGCCGGTGCAGCGCGGCTGGCAGCAGCAGTTTTCTGATCTGTCGAACCAGTGCGTCAAGGTAGCGTTGTCATCCGGCCAGTATTTCCGGATGCGCATGGCTCCGGAAGGAGCGCCGATCGCCGCCGACCGGTTCCTCAAGCTGGCGCTGGTCGATCATTACTACGACCGTCTTTACATCCACCGCCTCGTCCCGAACTTCGTCGTCCAGATGGGCAGTCCCGGCGCGAACGAGTATTCGGGACACAAGGAATACATGCGCGACGAGATTGCGCTGCCGAACACGGCTGGGTCGGTCGGTTTGTCGATCCGAGGCCGCAATACCGGCGATGCGCAGTTCTACATCAATCTCGTCGGCAATCCGCGGCTCGATCGCGGCTACACCATCTTCGCGCACGTCCTTGACATGGGCTCGGTCGGCGCCATCGAAGAAGGCGACATGATGGAGTCGATCACGAGCACGCGCTGTCCGGGACCAGACGAGCGTTAGGCGACGGGCGTCTCGAGCAGCGTCAGTGATCCTTTGTCGGCGTCGATCTCCACCTGCACGCCGAGCGGCAGCGTCCACTGCGGTTGGGAGTGCCCGATCATCGCACCAGACCACGCCGGCACGCCGAGCGGCTTGATGTGGTCGGCGAATATCTCCTCGAGCGTCAGCGCGCCATAGTTGCCGTCGCCAGGGCCGCACTCGGCGCAGCTACCGAAGACGAAGCCCTTGATCTTGCCGAGCACCCCAGCCAGCTTCAGCTGCGTCAGCATGCGGTCGATGCGGTAGAAGTCTTCGTGGGTGTCCTCGGTGAAGAGGATCGTGTCGTCCCAGTCGGGCAGATAGGGCGATCCCAGGATGGTGGTCATCACGGTGAGGTTCCCGCCGACCAGCCGGCCGCGCGCCCGGCCCGGAGTGATCGTCTGCGTCCGGAACTCGGTCTGCACGAGCGCGTTGCGCTCAGAGAGACCCTGCTTGTTGGTGTAGGTCACCCGCTCGCCGGTGAACAGGACGCGCTTGTAGTAGTCGAGTGAATAGCTGTCCCAGCGGCCGAGGCCAATCGGGCCGTGGAACGTGACGAGGCCGCTCTTGCCAAGGATGGACAGCAGCAGGGCGGTGACGTCGCTGAAGCCGATGATCACTTTCGGATTGCTGCGGATCATGTCGAAGTCGAGGTACGGCAGCAGCCGCGCGCTGCCCCAGCCCCCGCGAATCGCGTGCACCGCGGCGACCGACGGATCGGCGAACGCGGTGTTGATGTCGGCGGCGCGCGCCTTGTCGTCGCCGGCGAGGTAGCCGTGGCGATCGAGCAGGTGCGCGCCGACCTTGACCTTGAAGCCGAGCGCGGCGAGCGACTCCTTCGCAATTTCGAGATCGACGGTGTTGAACGTCGCATTCGCCGGCGCGACGAGCGTCACCGTATCGCCGGCGGCGAGCCGCTTCGGTTTGATCACGCCAGGCGTGGCCGCGGCGCGCGCCGCCAGGGGCACGACCGCCGCCGCCGAGACGATCGCCGCGGATTGAAGGAATTCGCGTCGCTGCATGCGAGGCATCTTACCTGCTACAGGTGTTTCTTGAGGAACGCACCCGTGTGGGACGCCTTGCATCTGGCGACTTGTTCCGGCGTGCCGGTGACGACGACTCTGCCGCCGGCGTGGCCGCCTTCCGGGCCGAGATCGATCACGTGATCTGCCGTCTTGATCACGTCCATGTGGTGCTCGATCAGGATCACCGTGTGGCCGGCGTCGACGAGGCGGTTCAGCGAATCCAGCAGCTGTTGAATGTCCGCCAGGTGCAGCCCCGTCGTCGGCTCGTCGAGGATGTAGATCGTGTGCTTCGAGCGCTGCAGCGTGCTCAGCTCGGTCGCGATCTTGACGCGCTGCGCCTCGCCGCCCGACAGCGTCGTCGACGACTGGCCGAGCGTGAGGTAGCCGAGTCCGAGTTCGGCGAGGACTCTGACCTTGCGCTGAATGGTGGGATCGGCGGCAAAGAAGCCGACTCCTTCCTCGACCGACATACTGAGGACGTCGGCGATCGTCTTGCCGCGAACGGTGACTTCCAGCGTCTCGTTGTTGAAGCGCGCCCCCTTGCAGACCCCGCACGTCACCTCGACGTCGGGCATGAAGTAGAGCTGCGTGGTGATCGCCCCTTCCCCCTGGCACTCGTCGCAGCGCCCGCCGGCGACGTTGAAGCTGAAGCGTCCTGGCTTGTAGGCCCGCTCGGCGGCGAGCGGTGTCGCCGTGAAGAGATCGCGGATGGCGTCGTAGAAGCCGATGTAGGTCGCCGGATTGGAGCGGCTGTTCCGGCCGATCGGGGACTGGTCGATGTTCACGACGCGGCGAACCTGCTCCAGGCCGTCGATGCGGTCGTGCGCGCCGGGCAGCGTGCGCGTGTCGACGAGGTGCTTCCACAGCGCCTTATAGAGGACCTCGTTGATCAGGGTGCTCTTGCCGGAGCCGGAGGCGCCGGTGATCGCGATCATCGTGCCCAGTGGAAACGGCACGTCGAGCGACTTGAGGTTGTTCTCGCGAGCGCCGCGCACGGTCAGCACGTGGCCGTTGCCGGCGCGGCGTCGTGACGGCGTCGCGATGGACCGCTTGCCCGACAGGAACTGCCCGGTCGGCGACGCCTTGCATCGGAGAATGTCGTCGAGCGTGCCCTCGACGACGACCTGCCCGCCATGGACGCCGGCGCCGGGCCCCATCTCGATCAGGTGATCGGCCGCTCGGATCGTGTCTTCGTCGTGCTCGACGACGATCACGGTGTTGCCGATGTCGCGCAGGCTCTCGATCGTGTGGATCATCTTGACGTTGTCTTTCGGGTGGAGACCGATGCTCGGCTCGTCGAGGACGTAGAGCATGCCCATCAGCCCCGATCCGATCTGCGTCGAGAGCCGGATCCGCTGCGATTCGCCGCCCGAGAGCGTGCCCGAGCGGCGGTTGAAGTTCAGATAGTCGAGGCCGATGCCGAGCAGCAGGCCGAGGCGGCCGCGGATCTCCTTGAGCACCTGTCGCCCGGCGTCGGCGCCGCGGCCCGACGGCTTGATCGTGCCGAGGAAGTCGTGCAGCTCGTCGAAATTGAGCTGGCCGATCTCGTAGATCGACTTGCCGCCGATTGTGAACAGCAGGCGCGTCGCGCGCAGGCGGGCGCCCTGGCAGTCGGGGCAGGTCTGCTCGACCATCACCTTGTCGAGCCACGCCTCCATGTTCGAGTTCGCCTCGCCGCGCTGCCGGTAGCGGCGATAGTGGCGCTCGATGCGGCGGGCGATGCCTTTCCAGCCCAGCTCGCGTCCCTCCTCGTTCGACTTCAACGCCGCCTTGGCGTCCGGCGGCGTGCGCAGCGCGATCTTCCGGTCGACCCCGTAGAGAATCGCCGTGCGGGTCTTCTCCGGCAGCTGCTTCCACGGCGAGTCGAGCGGGAAGTCGAGCGCGACCGAGAGGCTGTACATCATCCGCCCGTCCCAGGTGTCGGGGTTGTATTTGTAGGCCTCCTTCACGAAGCAGCCGCCGAGGATGCTGCGCTTCGGATCCGGGATGAGCAGCTCCGGATGCGTGACCTTGTCGACGCCGAGGCCGCCGCAGGTGCGGCAGGCGCTGTCGGGGTTGTTGAAGACGAAGTAGTCCGGCCCGATGTCGCCGTAGACGAGATGATGCGTGGCGCTGCTGAGCCCCTTGTAGAAGCGCTCGGCCTCCGCCTTGCCGGCGCCCCTGGCGACGTGCACCTGCATGAGGCCGTCGCCGAGCAGCAGCGTCGCGGCGATGCCTGCCTTGATGCCCTTTTCGTGCCGCCGCGCCACGACGAAGCGATCGACGATCGCGTCCATCTGGCGGACGTCGTCGGACTCGAGATCGACCTCTTCGGAGATGTCGACAGGCTTGCCGTCGATGATCAGCGTGCGGCAGCCTTTCTTGCGGACCTCGGTGAACACGAATTCGAGATCCTCGCCGTAGACCTTGAACACCGGCGCGCGCAGCTCGATCTCGGCGCCGTCGGGCAGCGCCAGGATCGCTTCGAGGATCTGGCTGGCCGAGCGGCTCGGCACCGGCTCCTGCGTCCGCGGACAGTGCGGGTCGCCGATCGTCGCAAACACCAGGTTCAGATAGCTGCCGATGTCGGT
This sequence comes from Vicinamibacterales bacterium, assembly GCA_036496585.1. NCBI lineage: Bacteria > Pseudomonadati > Acidobacteriota > Vicinamibacteria > Vicinamibacterales > Vicinamibacterales bacterium. The sequence goes on along the minus strand of DASXLB010000030.1, from coordinate 2,863 downwards.
CATCGTGCCGACGGTCGAGCGCGGGTTGCTGGCGTTCGTCTTCTGCTCGATCGAGATCACCGGCGATAAGCCGAACACGAAGTCGACGTCGGGCTTCGACACCTGCGCGACGAACCGCTTGGCGTAGCTGGAGAGCGACTCGAGGTAGCGGCGCTGTCCCTCGGCGTAGATGGTGTCGAAGGCGAGACTCGACTTGCCGGATCCCGAAAGCCCGGTGACGACCACCATCCGATCGCGCGGGATCTCGACGCTGACCTTGCGCAGGTTGTGGACGCGCGCCCCCTGCACGGCGATCGTCGTACGTGGGGCGCCGCGCGGCGCGGCTTTAGGGAGAGGTGGCTTCGGCATTCGACATTCGGCATTCGACATTCGACATTCCGGCCGGAGTAATTCAGCGGCCGGCCGGCGGCTCTGCGACGAAGAAGGCGAGCTCCTCCAGCATCACCGTGCTGCGTCTGGTCAGCTGCACCGGCGTCGACGCCTTGTCGATCAGGCCGCGATCGGCCAGGTACTCGCATGCGCTCGTCATGCTCTCGATCCCGTACGTCTTCTTGAAGTGATCGTCGATGTCGCGGCTGGATCGCACGTCGCCGTGCTGGCGCAGGTAGTCGAGCACCGGCGCGAACACCTGTGGGGCGCGCGCCGCAAGATAGTCCTCGACGGCCGCCAGCGCTTTCTCGATCGTCTCGCGCCGCGTGCCGTCGCGCAGCACGTCGAGGTAAATGGTCTGCATGAGCGCCGGGTTGATCGGCACGGCCTGCGGCAGGACCTCGCGGTCGGGCAGCAGCCCGGCGGCGATCACCTCCATTTTCGCGATCGGCCCGGCCGTGAAGAGCACCCACAGCGCGGTGTAGGCGATGTCGCCACGCGTTTCGAGCCACTTGCGCGCCTTGTAGAGCGGCCCGAGTGCCCCGGTGGCGGCCTGCAGCAGCAGGATGGCGGTGTCGCGCCCGCCGCGCGAGCGCAGCCGATCGAAGAGGGCGGCGATCGTGGGGTCGTGCGTGTAGAGCAGGCGGCCCTTGGCCAGAAACGAATGGATGAACGATCCGTGCAGGGCGCCTTCGACGACTTTCCGGAAATCGGTCCGCGGCATCAGGAGCGCGTGCACGTTGACGCCGTCGGCGTAGAGCGGGATGTCGCCGGCCGGCACCTTGCGATCGTCAATCGTGACGAAGACCAGATCGATGTCGGACCGCGCCCAGACCGTGTCGTGCGCCAGGCTGCCGCAGAGAATGGCGGCGAGCACCGACGCATCTTTCCGTGCCTTCTCGACGAGCGCCTCCAGCGCGGCTGCGAACGCCTGCGGGACCGTCGGCTCGCTCATCGCTTACCCGAGGGGCGTCGCTCCTCGGACTCCCCCACACGCGTTCTCAGGCGCCGCTCCGCCGGCGCGCTCCGCTCGCGTGGCTCGCTCGCGGCGCTCGCTCGCATCACTTCTCGAGGTAGGTCCAGACTTCGCGCGAGATCGACGCAATGAGCGCCCCGCTCACCTGCTGATCCTCGATTCCGCGCACCAGCACGACGAGCACGTAGGGCCGCGGCCCGTAGACGATCGCCGCGTCGTGATGGATCTTCGTGATATTGCCGGTCTTATGCGCGACGACGGTGCCGTCGGGCAGGCCGGCGGGGATCGCGTCGTGGAACGTCTGGCGCTTCAGGACCGCCACCATCTCGGCGTCGGCCCTGGCGCTGACCGCTTTTCCCTGCGCGAGCTTCAGCAGCAGGACCTCCAGCGCGCGGGCCGTCGTCTGGTTGTTCATCCCCTGGTCGAACGCTTTCTGATCTTCGACGCCGCGCAGCACGATCATGCCGTCGGCGCCCAGCCGATGCACCGTCTGCCGCACGTGCTCCGCGCCGACGCGCTCGATCAGCAGGTTGGCCGCGAAGTTCGAGCTCACGGTGATCATCGCCTCGCACAAATCGCGCAGCGACATCGTCGAGCCGACGTGCCGGTAGACCGCCGCGTCGGAGTCGTCGCCGACGCTGAGCTGATAGACGCTGCCGTCGACGATGCTGTGGAACTCGTTCTTGATCGGGAGCGGCTCGTCGAGGCGCAGCGGGCCGGCCTCGGCCTGCCGGAAGAGCTCGATCATGATCGGCACTTTCATCGTGCTCGCCGCGTGGAACGGCTTGTCGGGATCGATGAAGAGCTCGCGCGAGCCGTCGAACGTCCGCATCGCGACGGCGACCTCGGCGCCGCTCGCGGCGATGAGTTTGTGGACGCGCGCGTCGAGGTCTGCCGCGGGTGCGGGCGTCCGGATGAGCAGGAGCAGCAGGCACCACATCGGCTCCCAATAGTAATCTTGAACGATGCGCAGTCGCGATCTGACCGGCGTCAGCGTCATCGTCGCCGGGGCCGGCCTGGCGGGCCTCGCGGCGGCCCGCGAGCTCGAGGCGCGTGGCGCCGCGGTGACCGTCGTCGAGGCGCGCGCGCGGGTCGGCGGACGCGTCTGGACGCTGCGTGACGCCTTCGCGAACCGCCAGCAGGGCGAGGCTGGCGCCGATCTCATCGAAGGCGAGCAGGAGCACGTGCTCGGGCTGGCGAAGTCGCTCGGCCTGCAGCCGGTGCGCATCCTCCGCGGCGGCTTCGGCTTCTACGGGCCCGATGCGCGCGGCACGCGCCGCATTCACGCCTCGCCGTCGACGTTCGCGCGGGTCGGCAAGAGCCTCGGACCGAAGCTCGAGGATTTCAAGCGCGCCGAGGCGCGCTGGGACAGTCCGGTGGCCGCGGCGCTCGGCCGGCGATCGGTGATGCAGTGGCTCGACGAAATCGAGGCGCCGCGCCAGTTGAAAGCCGGCGTGCGCGGGCTGCGCGGCTTTTTTCTCGCCGATCCCGAGGACCTCTCGCTGCTGCCGCTCGTCG